>JAJYQZ010000054.1 GCA_021794335.1 bacterium | reverse complement strand
AAGCACTGTCATTCCCGCGAAGCACTGTCATTCCCGCGAAGCACTGTCATTCCCGCGAAGCACTGTCATTCCCGCGAAGCACTGTCATTCCCGCGAAAGCGGGAATCCAAAAGTTATATAATTTCTAATGCAAAATCAGGGAATATAAAGATTAAGTTGTTTTTCTTATTGATTTTGATTATATTATATGATACATTTTATACGATATATCCAACCGCATATTTATAATTAATTTATTTTAGTGTAACATTATGAATAATATGAATGGAGATAGTTTGAATTCTTTTCTACCCATCCTTATAATGCTTGTAATAGCCATATTATTTGCCATTTTTACAATTATAGCCTCAAATTTTATTGGAAAAAAAACATACGAAATCGGAAAATTAAAACCTTATGAGTGCGGGGTTGAACCGACGGGCGATGCCCACTTCAGATTTGATGTTAAATTTTATCTTGTTGCCATTTTTTTTCTTCTTTTTGATATCGAAGCGCTTTTTTTATTTCCTTGGGCCGTCGTTTTTTCAGAGCTGGGGCTTTTCGGATTTATAGAAATGTTTATGTTTATCATAATATTAGTCATAGGTCTTTTGTATGTGTGGAAAAAGGGGGCGCTTAGATGGGAATAGAAGAACATCTGGGCGATAACATTATAACGACATCGTTAGATAAGCTTGTTTCCTGGGGCAGAAAATGGTCGATTTGGCCTGCGACATTTGGTTTGGCCTGTTGCGCTATCGAAATGATGACGGCTGCCTCTTCCAGATATGATTTTGACAGGTTAGGTTTAATTTTCAGGTCAAGCCCCAGGCAATCCGATTTAATTATCGTATCAGGAAGGGTTTCATATAAAATGGCTCCCATGGTTAAAAGAATTTATGATCAGATGCCAAATCCGAAATGGGTTATTGCAATGGGTGATTGCGCCTGTTCAGGGGGGCTTTTTAATGTTTATAGCATAGTTCAGGGCGTTGACAGAATTATTCCCGTCGATGTTTATATCCCCGGTTGTCCGCCCAGACCGGAAGCCCTCATATACGGTATAGTAAAACTTCAAGAAAAGATAGCAAAAGGAACGATAAAAAATGAGGAACCGCCCAAGGTTTTAAAATAAACCCGAATGTTTTTGATGAAACGGCATATGAATTTATTTAAATTTTAAATAAATTATTTCAAGTTAATTATATAATTATATGAGCCTTAAAGAGATGGATGTCTTATTTGCACTTAGCGCCATAAAGGAATCTATGCCAAAATTAGTTTCTTCGGTTGAAACCTCTAATGGCGACGTGCATATATTCACGGGCAAAGAAAATATTATAGATTTTGCAAAATTCTTAAAAGATGACTCCAGGCTGCAATTCGATATGTTATCCGACTTGTTTGCCGTTGATTATCCGAAGAAGCCCGAAAGAATAGAAGTAATTTATAATTTTTATTCTACAAAAAATAATTTCAGAATATTTGTAAAGAGTAGAAGCAAAATAAACGAGCCTGATTACCCCAGTTTAACGCCGCTTTACAATTCGGCAAATTGGTTTGAAAGGGAAGTTTACGATATGTTTGGGTTAAAATTTAAGGGGCATCCCGATTTGAAAAGAATATTGAATCCCGATGACTGGGAAGGGCATCCTCTTCTTAAAGATTACCCGTTAAGGCAAAGGCCGCCGGTCGAAACGATAAATTTTGATACCCCGGGATATGTCGAAATGGATGAAATAACCCAAAAACCATAAATCACCAAATTATTAATAAGAAATTTAACAATGTTTGAATACAAAGATTTCTTAATAGAGACAGATAAATTTCCATTGAATGTGGGTCCATCTCATCCCGCCACTCACGGCGTTCTCAGGGTTTTGGTTCAATTAGACGGAGAGGTTGTAGTTAATGCGGAACCTATTATAGGTTATTTGCATACAAGTATGGAAAAATATGCCGAATCCCGAACCTACCATCAGGCCGAGACTATTACGGACAGAATGGACTATGTTTCCGCCGCTTCAAATAATTTGGGTTATATTCTTGCCGTCGAAAAGCTTTGCGGCGTAAAAGCCCCTAAAAGAGCTGAATATGTCAGGGTTATCCTTGCAGAGTTTACAAGAATCAGTTCACATCTTGTATGGCTGGGTACGCATGCCGTTGATATAGGCGCTTTAACCGAGTTTCTATACTGTTTTCGCGAAAGAGAGTTAATATTAGATATCATAGAAGCGGTTACCGGCGCCAGGATGACCCCTTCCTTTTATCGGGTCGGCGGTTTAGCAATGGATATACACAAAGATTTTATAGATAAAACGCGGAATTTTATAAAAATTTTTCCCGAAAAAGTCAGCGAGTATGAAGCGTTACTCACAAAGAACAAAATTTGGTTAGAAAGAACCAAAAATTTAGGTATAATTTCCGCCGAAGATGCGGTTAATTTCGCATTGACCGGGCCTTCCCTTAGAGGCAGCGGATTAAAATATGATATCAGGAAGACAAACCCTTATTCAAGCTATGAAGATTTTGATTTCGAAATCCCTCTTGGAGATACGGGAGATGTTTACGATAGATATTTCGTAAGAATAGAAGAGATGAGGCAAAGCCTTAAAATAATAAATCAGGCGATCGAAAATATTCCGGCGGGCGAATATTTAAGCTATGACGAATATCCCCGCTATGTCATCCCCCCTAAAAAAAGGGCGTTGACTACAATGGAAGGCATGATATCGCTCTTTAAATACGGTATGGAGGGTATAAAGCCGCCAAAGGGCGAGGCATACCACTCCGTAGAAAATCCGAGAGGGGAACTGGGTTTTTATCTGGTGTCAGATGGTTCGGCTTTTCCTTACCGCATGCGGGTTAGACCGCCGTCGTTCTGTAATATTAGCGCTTTGTGTAAAATGACGAAGGGGCATTTGTTAGCCGACTTAGTTGCGATTATGGGCAGTGTGGATATATTGCTGGGAGAAGTGGACAGGTAAAAGATAAAATCATAAATTAAATTTAGACTATATGAAGATTATAGATAAAATTGGTTCAAAATTAGATATTTCATTCTTTAAAAGAACGGGCCACGCCGAAATATCTTCCATACTTAATTGGAACGGCATAGCTTTGCTTGACGACAAGGATAACAAAGTTGATCTGGCACGGTGTTATATGCAAGAGCTTCAAAAGATTTCTTGCGGCGTTTGTACCCCGTGCATGATCGGAACTTCGGTTGCTTCAGATATTCTCGAACATATATGTAACGGCCGTGCTATTTTAGAAGATTTGGATAGATTAAGGAATCAATGCGAATGGATTTTATCGTCTTCTAAATGCACCGTGGGAACCGTTGGACCGTTAGCCGTTACCGAACTGATAGATAATTTCAGGGAAGATTTTGAAAACGCAATAATAAATAAAAAAATTATACCAAAAGGGGATTATATAACTAAGGCAACCGCCCCGTGTATTAACGGCTGTCCATCCAAACTCGATATTCCAAACTGGATAGAAAGGGTCAGGGACGGTAGATTTGAAGACGCGCTCGAATCCGCGAGAAGGAATACCCCGTTAGCAGGGATTTTGGGAAGAACCTGCTTTCATCCGTGCCAGGATAATTGCCGCAGAGCCAATGTCGATGAGCCTATTCAGATATGCTTAATCAGAAGATTCGCCGCCGATAACGAATTTTATTCCGATATCAAGCCGAAGTTTGTAATCAAAGATAATGGAATTAAGATAGCAATCGTCGGTTCCGGTCCCGCCGGTTTAAGCTGCGCGTATTATTTGCGTTTAATGGGTTATAAGCCCGTGATATTTGAAGCATTGCCTGTATTGGGCGGGATGATGAATGTCGGTATCCCGAAATACAGGTTGCCGAAAGAATTCTTAGATAAAGAAATTGATTATATCCTTTCTACCGGAATTGATTATAAATTAAATCAAAGACTCGGAACCGATTTCACGATGCAGGATCTTTTTGGGCAAGATTTTAAGGCCGTTTTCCTTGCGGTTGGCGCCCATAAAGGACAAAATATAGGGTTGCCCGGAGAACAAGACAATCTTAAAGGTTTTTATGAAGGGGTTAAATTTTTAAGGGATGTCTCCCTCGGGAATAAAATCGAAACCGGCAGGAAGGTTATTATAGAAGGCGGCGGCAATGTAGCTATAGATTGTTGCCGGACAGCAATCAGGTTAGGGTTCGAAGAAGTTATCGTTGTGTATAGAAGGGCGAGGGAGCAGATGCCGGCAGCGCCCTACGAAATCGATACCGCCATTAAAGAAGGCGTTAAATTTGAATTTTTGACTAACCCTGCAAGTATTATTCAAGAAAACGGGGCAATTAAAGGCGTCAGGTGCAGAAAAATGAAACTAGGCGATCCGGATGAAAGCGGCAGAAGAAGCCCCGTGGAAGTTCCGGGTTCCGATTTTGACATAGAATGCGATTCGTTTATTATGGCGGTCGGGCAGGTTCCGGATTTCGATTTTTTAAAAGATACGCCGCAGATTAAAACAGGTAAAGGCAAAATAATAATAGCGGACGAGTTTACGCATATGACCGATATGCCGGGAGTATTCGCCGGCGGAGACGCATTTACCGGACCCATCAGCATAGTCGATTCGAATCGCGACGGCAAAAATGCCGCAAGAAGAATAGACCAGTACATAAGAACGGGTTCATTTGAAGCGACGGACGATTGCCTTTTTGAATATCTGCTGGAAAAGATTGGCGTTTATGACAAAAAAGAGATAATAGATTATACCGATTTTCCGAAAGGAAATCCGGCGGCTAAACAGGTGGAAGAAGATGTCGAGATGCGCATAAGTAATTTTATGGAAGTTGACAAGGGTTTAACCAGCGATGATGTTATTTATGAAGCCACAAGGTGCATGAGGTGTTATTTTCTTATGCTTGTAAAGTTTAAATAAAATTTCAAAGCAAACACATTAAAAGAGTTAGATTCGAGATGTACGATACAAAGAAAGTTTTATTTTAAAAGCCCTATATTTGTACATGTTTACAGGATTAAATTAAATGGATATCGAAATTACGATAAACGGCAAAAAAATAATGACTAAGTCGGGTCTTACCGTTCTTGAGGCGGCCGCCCAAAACGGCATAAAAATACCCACGCTTTGCTATCTTAGGAGGCTAAGGCCTATCGGCTCATGCAGAATTTGCGTGGTCGAGGTTAAGGGAGTTAAAAACCCTCTTCCGTCTTGCGTCGCAAAAGTAAAAGAAGGGTATGAAATTTTAACCGATACCGAAAAACTATGGAAAGTGAGGAAAGAAGTAATATCGCATCTTCTACTAGATCACCCTCTCGATTGCCCCGTTTGCGATAAATCAGGCGAATGCAGTTTACAGGATTTATCTTTTGAATTTGGCATCACGACCCAGAAAAATGAAAAGGTTTTTCCTGATAGAACGCGTATATTTAAAAGCGATATTATCGAATATCATGCTACGAGGTGCGTGCTGTGCTCAAGATGCATTAGGGTATGTACCGATATGTACGGAAATCCGTTTTATCAAATCAAAGACAAAGGATATAACGGCTACATCGGTTTAAAACAAGACGATAAATTGGAAATGGGCGCAATTCCATCCGAGAACTGCGGGTTTATGGAAATTAAGCCGGAGGTAAATTATTTAGATTGCTATTATTGCGGGAATTGTATCGAAGTCTGCCCCGTCGGCGCATTAATTTCAAAACCTTCGAAGTTTAAAGAAAGGTACTGGCAGGTATCGCCCTTTTCATCCGTCTGCGATAAATGTTCCGCCGCATGCAGGATTGAGTATTACAGGTATGATAAAGAAGAATCTTTGGTCAGAACGGCTTCTTTATTCGGCGGATATTTGTGCCGCTCCGGGTTTTTTTACGAGGGTATCGGAAAATCGGACGGCTATTATATTCAAGCCCCCATTATTAAAAAGAAATCTATGCCGAAAGAAACAGGCATTGAAGATGCAATAAATGAGTTTGCCTTAAGAATTAAAAATATTTCCGGAAAAAACGGCATGGAAAATACCGCAGTTTTAGTATCTCCAGGTATTTCCACAAATGACGGGTTCGTAATTTCTAATTTTGTGAAATATATTTTAAAACCTGCCTATTTCGATATAGCCGAACCGGAATTTTACAGGGAGAACTTTAATAAATTTAAAACCGTTTTTAAAAACGAAGAAAACTTTGAGATTAAAGCCATACAAAATTCCGATGTAATATTATATATCGGTTCTATAGAGGATGAAATTCCGTATGTTTCATATAACATTATGAAAACACACAGGGAACACGGAGGAAAACTTTTACTTGTAAATATTAAAAAACAAGTAAATCCTGTTTTAACAAGATTTGAGGATATTGCACATATCAGGGAGGATATAGAGTTATCCGAAATACGCGATTTCTTAAATAGCCTGAGATTAAATCTTTACGATTACGGCTTTAAAAAAGATGGTGAAATGGGCAGTCAGCTAAGCAGGGTATCCAAAAATATTCTTAAGTCAAATTCTATTTCCATTATAATCGGCGACTTTCCAATGTCGGCTTATAATATGGGTAAAGACTTTCTTACTATTAAAGAAATGGTCGAATTTTTGAGGGATGAACAAAAAATAGTATATGTTTATCCTCTTATGAAGCCTTTTAATTATAGAGGACTTGAAAGCGCGGGAGTAAACCCCTCCAATCTTTTAGGTTTTAATTCTATATATTCGGGATTTGATGCGGGGAAAATAAAAAATCTCATTTATATAGGCGACCCTATAAGTAATTACATAACTAAAGAATTGACTAAATATATAACGGATTTAGAGTTTTTAGCCGTTTTTTCTTCTAAGGCGAGTATATTATCTACTATGGCGGATGTTGTCATACCGGTGTACGATTTTCTTGAATCAAAAGATGCGTTCTATGAAAATTTTGAGGGTAAAAAGATAAATTTAAACAATGAATTTGATTTGGGCGCATATAGAAGCGATATTTTAGATTATTTAATTTTAATCTCTAACAAGTTAGGATACTCGTTTAATTATATAAAAAATGAATTATCCGGGTTCGTTCAATCGTTAAAGTTAGAGAATGCAACATATTACAATAAGATTAAAACTAAAAGTAAATTTTATTATAACGATAAAACTAAGTTATATTATTAATTAAAAATAGTTGTTGTGGTATTATGTAAATACTATAACAATTCTAAATTTATTTTAATAAGCAAAGATTATGATATTTTGGCTTATAGCAGAGATTATAAAAATATTAATCGTTTTCGCAGGTTTGCTTGCGGCGGCGGCTTATCTGACACTTTTAGAGCGGAAGGTAGCTGCGAAAATCCAAAACAGAATGGGTCCTATGGAAGCGGGATTTCATGGGTTATTGCAGCCGATAGCGGACGGAATAAAACTTTTTTTTAAGGAGGATATTATACCCGCGGATGCCGATAAGATTTTGT
>JAJYQZ010000110.1 GCA_021794335.1 bacterium | reverse complement strand
TTAGGATTAATACAAAAACCAAACAAGATTTAGACAAAATTGCGTGCAAAATGAACATAAAAGTCAGCAAACTATTGACAGAATGCATAATTAAGATAATTGAGAAAAATTACAAACTTTTAGAAAACTAAAAACGGAGATAAAAAAAATGCAAACAAATGTAAAAATAAAGATAACAGACAGCGGCGATGCTTGGATATACCAGCATATGCCGGCATTAATGGCATTTTCTGAGTTATTGCAGCGCTGGATTATATCTATTATACCAGCCGCTAAGGTATTTTTCGATTATATGGATAACCGCCCCGGACTTGATAGTATTATTCCTGCGCCGGAACGCCGGCAAATCGAAAAAAACGAAATCGAAAAAATTAAAGATTTTTTTGTTATTTTAAAGAGAAATATAGAAACGGCAAAGGCAATATTAATAAGCATTGACGGCTATATAGCGATTAATACAGCGGCAGAACAGGCCTACGACTCCGTAGCTCCGCCCTGCGCTCCGCCCGATGATAATAATGCAAGCCCCGCCCCGTTCCGCAATATAGATATCCAAAAAATATTGAATAAAGAACAGCGTCAATTCTATTGCAATCAATTATACAATCTAATCGATATAATATATGTCGTTAATTATTCAAATGTCGAAGACGACAAAATCAACGACGATATCCTCGTAGGCGACATACGCCGGAAAATAGTGGCCGACATCGTTCAACATGCCATCAATTACCCTCAATTTTATCCCTCTATTTTCGAAGTCTGGAATGAAAAAACAGAAAAACAGACGCAAAAAATTATAAATCTTAAAATCCGGCAAGCATACAACAACATAACTACCCGCGATACCCACGACGAGAGCAGGACTGCGACGGCGATGTTGCGGGCAAGACAAGCATATATGGCGGCGCACGGCGGTATAAAGAGCTTGGACGCTGTTATTCCGACTATTGACGGCGATACGACGCTGTATGACTACGTCGCAGATTTTACAATGACAGGAATAAACCCAGAGGCCGACCTACTGTTGCAAGAATATATCGCCGGCCATATCGACGAGCCGAACGAGGACGAGCCAGCGCCGGCCTTATTTGCAATGCCGGACGAGCCGGACGAGGACGACGCCCAGCTTATCATCGTCGATGTTAAGCCGCCACGCCCGCGCACCGGACGAGCAAAAAGGCTACAAAGCCAGCAGGCGTTTGATTTTGGGGGAGGTGATTGCGATGAAAACTAATAACAACATAACAACAAATTCAAAAATCTTAGAAAAATCGCTTTTATCTTGCCTCTTTATTGAGAATGGAGCGGGACTCAACTATGTCGACTTAAAAATAAGTGATTTTTATGACGCAAATTATCGGAATATATACGGCGCAATCGTAAATGTTTGTATCAGGGACGGCCAGCCGTTTGACATATCCCTTATCGTCGCAGAGCTCAAAAAAATCGACGAAAACAGGGACTGGATTATCGATATATCGGAATTATTAGATTTCACACCGAACACGTTTAACCCCCAAATCTATACAGAAAAAATCAGGGAATTAAGCGCAGAAAGGCAGAGATTAAGCCTGATAGACGAATTCAGAAGTAAAAAAATCGGAACTAATGAATTTTTGCAAAAATTCACGGCGATAGAAAATAAAGGCGATGATGACGAGCTTAAAAAAGAGCTTGACGCAAAAGACTTTGATTATAATGTGGAAAGTAAACAAGAGTGGGTTATCGATTATCTTTTACCCAAGTCCGAAATTACTATCCTTGCCGCTTTGGGAGCAAGTGGGAAGACAACGCTTGCTTTGCAAATTGCATTATACGCTATGCTAAATATAAATTTTAGCGACGAAATTGTTGTAAAAAATAAAATCAACAACTTCTTAGTTATTACTGGCGAAGCTAAATTTAACCAAATTAATCAAATAATTAAAGAACTTTTATCGGGTATGGGCAACCCTGCTATTCAGCAAGGGCAAATTAAAATAATAGCGAGCGACGCTGTTTTATTTGCTACTACAGAGTTCGGGAAAGTTGTTAAAACGCCATATTTCCAGAAAATAAAAGAACAAGTCGATAAAATTAATCCGGACCTTATAATTATTGATTCTCTGATGTCAACAAGCGAAGTCAACTTTAACGATCCGACGCAAACGATGTCTAACTATAGAGTTGTTAAAAAACTAATAGGCGAAAGAACGGCATTAATTTTACACCACTTTAATAAATCAGCGTATAACAAAAAAAATGACGCAGATGAGATATTCGGAAGCGTCAACATCAAAAATAAGTTGCGTCATGTTTTAACTATGAAAAAAGATAAAGAACTTAATAAATTGTTTATTAATAAATCTAATTTGGGTACAAAATATAAGGATAAAGAATTTATTATTAACCCTTTATTGTCGGAAGATTTAAGCTTTTTGAAAGGTTTTCATATTTCGGCGCCGGAGCAAATTCTTGCGGAAATAATAGAAAATTCCAAAAAAAATACAGCGGAAATTATTGAAAATGAATACAAGCAGACTAAAAAAGGACGGCCACGCAGAATTAATAATAATAACGAGGAGGACTTTTTCGATGATGAAAACGAAGACTAAAAAAGTAGATATTTATCGAAGACTCTTAAAATACCCGCCTTTTTCGGTTTCGAGAAAGGCGGGAGTAATGATAATTAAACATACGCTAAAATCAGGCGAAATAATAGCAACATGCGCCGAGTACGTTACCAGCGAAGACGCAGAAAAGCTATACGCTTTATGTTATATCGTCGAAAAAAATAAAACTTATAAAATAATTAAAACTGATAAATTTGACGAAATCGCAGAATTGACAACGAATATTTGGGAAATACGAAAATTAACTAATTGTAATGATGATATGTATATTTACAAAGCTATAGATAAGATAGCAGGTATAAAAATAAGCTATAATTTTGACAAAAAGAAAAGCTCTACTCATATTATACATGCAGTTAAATTTAATCAAAAAACAGGCGAAATTAACGTATTAATGCCGCTTCAAATGTTTAAGAATTTTCAAATTAAATCGTTATCGATAGATATAGAGAAATACTCAAAACTAACTGCAACGGCGAAAAACGTTTACGGATATTTAGCAAGCAATTCAGGAAATTTATTTAACGAAGATTTATTAATTGAAAGAACTACAATACAAGCAAAGCGCAAAGATAACGCCCAAATGTTTTTAAAAAAAGCCTTAAGCGAACTTAAAAAAGAGTTTATTATTAAAGACTACAAAATTATAAAAAAAGATAGTCAGCGTCAAGTAATTATAGAAAAATATTCTTAATTATCCATAGCGGTAGGAAAAAATTATCCATAGCGGTAGGGAAAAATTATCCATAGCGGTAGGGAAATTTAATTTTAAAAATCTTGCAAACGCCCGCCGATATTGAGTTTGCAGATTTTGGGATTTACCCCCCCATAGTAATTGTATACTCATAGAGAGTATACACACAGAAAAAAAGCAAAGCTTTTTTCTGTGTGGAAAAAGGAAAAAACAAAAACCTATCCAAGAAAAAATCTTTTAAAATAGTCTAAAACGCCCGCTTGTCTTTCTTGGATAATCTTTTAAAAAACTCTTTTTGTCCGCAATGCGGAAATTTGATTTGAAAAAAATTAATTGTCGTCGTCTTTTTTCTTTTTTTTATTAAGTTCTTCTAACGCCTCGGCAATTCTTTGCGTATTTCTTGCAGTTATATAATTACCGAACAATGATTTGCCGACAAAACCCATATTGTCAAACTCTTTATCTACAAAGCTTTTTTTGTTTTCTTTGTCATAATTAGGATTATGCAACACATTGCGTAATGCAACAAATCCAAGTATTGCAAATAAAATACCTAAAAAACCGATAATAAAAGCTAACATTTTTACCCCCCCCCATTTTTAAATTTATTATTTTTCTTTATTATATTCCATATTTTTTATTTTTCAATTCTTAAAATCCTTTCTAATTTGCCTTTTAAAGCCTTTCATTTTTTATTTAGGTATAAAACCATTAACCATAAATCAAAAACGCCTTATTTGCCTTTTACAGCGGTTTTTCTTTTTTAAAAAAGGCTATCCAAGTTAAAAACTTTTTATTTTTTAAATCCGGCTCCGGTCCGGATATTTTTTTTTCGGCTTTCGCTAATTAAGCATAGGAAGTTTAAATTTTAAAAAAAAATTAATCGGGAGGTTTCAAAATGAAAAAAGAAAAAGTTATTAAAGACGTCAAATTATCAGTCAGGATTCCACGTCAAGAAAGGGATTTTGCCGAAAAATTAATGAATAAGAAAGGGATTAAACTTTCAAAATTTATTCGAGAATCAATAAAAAACTTTATTGAAAGTCAACCTGAAAGTCAAACTTGGCTTTTGCTTAATTAGTAAGAAAGAAAAAAAAATTAATTATCGGGAGGATCGGAAAAATGGTAGAAAAAATTATTATCTTTATTTTATTGATTGTTTGTTCCTATGAGCTTGTATTTGATTTTAAAAATTTTGTCAATGCTATCAATTTTATTTTTGAATTATTTTTTATCGAGTTAATTAAAACTTCAAACTTTTTATTTAAATTATTCGAGAGGAGGTGATTGATTATGGAATGTCCTGTTTGCGGGGGAATTGTTATTGAAACTGACGCCGTTTTTGAATGCGAAAACCACGGCTACGACTGGAAAACTAAAGAAAAGAGTGGGTGCGATTTCATCGTTTTCAAACAAATTCTAAATAAGAAAATCAGTAGGGCAACGTTCGAAAAACTTTTATCTGGACAAAAAATTCAAGTCACTGGTTTCAAAAACAAAGCGGGCAAAGAGTTCGACGCTAAAATCAAGCTCGGAAAATCCGAAACTGATGAATGGAAAATTCTTTTGGAATTTGATAAATCGAAAAAGTGTGAAAAAATGGCAAAATTAGATGAAATTTAATTTATTTTTTTAATAAAATTTCAAAAAAAAGGAGGTGATTAAAATGAAAAAGTTCGTATTAGTTTTAGCTCTTGTATTTGCTTTTGCTTTTGCAGGCAAGGCGTTTGCGGCGCAGTCTATAGCTCTTACCGGAACAATGCCGGCAGGCGGTTATCCGCAGGCCACAAATCCGGCGCCCGCGCATGTAAATAATAACATCATTGCAGCGGCGCAGTCCATTAACCTAACCGGACAGCTCCCGACTATTCAGAAAGGCGCAGGCGCAACGGCGGCTATACCGGCAGGTTCGATAAACTTAACCGGACAACTCCCCGCCGGAGCGCAGGGCTTGACCGCGTCCGACGGCAATATCGGTGCAGGCGTGGCAATCTTAACAGGGCTTGGTTATCTGTTTACCGTCCGCCTTTTGACCTTGCATTTCTAAAATTTAACTTTTAACCGCCCGCCTAACCGGCGGGCAAGGGAGGTTAAAAAATGAAAAATATAGACCTATTAAAGTTTTCAATTTATTCCTCAATTTTAGTTTTGGATTTTGTTTTTTGGACTGCCGTCGTTTATATTTTTATTTCAAAAATTTAATTAAAAAAAATTGGGAGGATCGGTTATGAAAAACTTATCAGTTTATATTTTATTTTTCTTAATTGCTTATCTGACTTTTTTATTCGCAGTCGAACCTTTTGTAGTTAAGCAGGGACTTAAAACTATCCGTAAAATTTTAGTAGTCGTCGGATTTTCTATTATACCTTTTGTCATTATGCTTTTGTTTTCAATTTCACTAATCCGTTAATTATTTTTTTTAAATCGGGAGTCGGAAAAATGTTAATCGATATCGTCGTTATATTTTTTATTTTGTCAGTCATATCTACTTTAATTTTTTTATTATTATCTATATTTTTTATATGAAAAAAAACTATACAGAAATTCGAAAAAATAAGTTAAAAATCTATATTGAACGTCTTCATTATTTAAGTAGAGGTTCGGGGGAAATTACGCAGCAAATTATCACTAAACAAATCCTAAAATTCGAACAAAAATTGGACGAAAAAGACCTTTTCCAATAAAAGACAGGGCTATCGCCTTTTTTTCAAGCACACCCTACTCACCTAAAGGTAAAGTAGGGCGTTTGCATTAAGGCAAATACTGGCTAAAACGGCTTTTTGAACTGCTAAAAATCCTGCAACGTCAATTATTATATGTGTTGCATTGCTATTTTTTCTATTTTTTAGATTTTAAAATTTCGTTTAAAAAATACAAAAAGCCTATCCAAAAAAAAGCGACTTTTTTATTAAAAAAAACTGGCTTTCGCTTTATAAATATAAGTTTAATTTTGAGGTGATTTTATATGTCGAATAAGAAATTTTTAGGCGCTCGTTTCGAGCCGAACAAAACAAAAAAAATTAAAGATTTTTGCCAAGAAAAAAACATCAGCATTGATACTTTTTTAAATCAAGCCGTTGACGCTTTTTTTGAAAAAGAAACGTCAAAATCTGACTACATTTCTTTTGTCGCAGACAAGCTTTTTATTTTAAATTATATGCAAATTTTATCATTAAGCAAAGTCGATAAAAACACGTCCGCTTTTAACGACCAAGCGATAAAAAAGTTAGCCGAAATCAAAAACGAATTTGCCAAAAAATAAACTTAATTTTAACTTTAAATGGAGGTAAAAAATTATGAAAAGAGACTTAATTGTAATTGAAAACCGGATTAAATTTTTACGCGCAGAAATCCAAAAAATTAAACGTCAGCGTGTCGAGTTCGCCGGTAAAATCGCATTAAAATATTTTACTAAAGAAAGCGATTTTACGTCCGAAAATTTAACAAAATTCACGGCGGAATTTAAAGCGTTTCTAACCGAAAATCCGGAGGCCAAAAATGTCGCCGGAAAATAAAAAAAATGACGACCCCGCTTCACAGTCTCATCTCGGTTACCAGACCTATTTTAATAACTTTATCACTCAAACTTTTCTGAAAATAAGAACGGTTACTATGACTGCCGTTATTTCATTTTTCGTTACTATTTTTTTTGAACTTTTTCTTAATAAATCGTTATGGAAAATGATAACCGGTTGGATATATTTTTTTAAGTTAGAAGGGCTTGACGCTTTTGATTATGACGGCTTTATGATTATAACAAAATTGCTCGAAAAATCTATCGTAATAATCGCACAAGCCGCTTTTTCCGGCGTGATTTTTTTTGTAATTTCTTTTGTATCAATTTTTATTTTTTTAATTCTAAAATCCAAAAAAGTTTATCAGAAAAAAACCCTACGGGGAACGGAGGTAATCGATGTTAAAGAACTTGTCAAAAAGCTTAATAGAGATAAAAGAAAATATTAATTATGACTATTTTTATAGAGACCCGCAGCGTATTCAAATTTTGACTGAAAACGGCATATTAAATATACCTCAACGTCTCGAAAATCGACACGCTCTTTTAGTCGGTGTCTCCGGTGCCGGAAAGACGCAATTAATAATGCAATATTTAGATAATCTACGACGTCGGGGTGATTTAGTAATAGCTCTTGACTTGAAGGGCGGATTGACTGAAATTTATTATAATCCTGCTACTGATT
>JAJYQZ010000013.1 GCA_021794335.1 bacterium | reverse complement strand
GATTACAACGTTTATGAAGGTTCGATAAGCAAAAACAAAGAGATGCCGCCTAAATTATTTCATAAACTTGCCCTGGCAGCTATTAAGGCTTTAAAGGTTAAGTGAAATTTAACAGGGACGGTATAAAAATATAAAAGTCCCTAATCTTCGTTTTTCTTATTTATATCCTTATTTATATCCTTGCCGATAAACATATACACGGCAGGCACTATAAATATAGTTAAAAATGTGCCGATGCCCAATCCTGCGGCTATCACTAATCCTATATCGAATCTGCTTACGGCCCCAGCCCCTGTGGCGATTAAAAGAGGTACGACCCCGAAAACCATTGCTGCAGTGGTCATTAATATCGGCCTGAGTCTGATTGCGGATGCCTGCTCGATGGCGCTGCGTTTGTCTATGCCCTCATTTTGTAAATCGTTTGCAAATCTTGTAATAAGAATACCGTGTTTACTGACAAGCCCTATCAGCGTAACAAGTCCGACCTCCGTATAGATGTTAATAGTGGCGAAGCCCAGACTCAAAAATATCAATGCTCCGGTTAACGACATAGGAACGCTTACGAGTATGATAAGCGGGTCCACAAAACTATTGAATAATGCCGCAAGAACTAAATAAATAATTATCAGGGCGAAAAAAAAGGTTATAATCATAGTCGAACCTTCTTCGACATACTGCCTGGACTGCCCGGCAAAATTATATGTAAAGCCTATAGGAAATATAGTTTCAGATATGTTTTCGAGATAGCTAAGCGCCTGCCCCATAGTTACGCCCGGTTTAGTCGTGGCGGATATTGTAACGGAATTTAGCTGATTAAACTGGTTTAACGATTCCGGCACCACGGATGTCTTAATTTTTATAAAACTCGAAAGCGGCACCATATTTCCGTTAGAAGCGGCTATATAATAATTTTTTAACATACCTGCGTTAAATCTGTATTTCTGTATAACCTGAGGTATTACTTCATAGCTGTAACCCTGCATCTCAAACCAGTTTACATAGTTTTCGCTCAACATCGTGGAAAGCGTATCGCCTATTTCCTGCATAGTTATACCCATGCTTTGAGCTTTGCTCCTGTCGATAGAAACATTCAAGAGAGGTTCGTCGTATTTAAGGTCGCTGTCCATATATAAAAACAAACCGCTCTTCATGGCTTTTTCCTCAAGGCCGTCTGCAACGCTTCTTAATTCGCTATAATTTGCAGCGGAAGTTATAACAAACTCGACAGGTAAGCCTTGAGAACCTGGAAGACTCGCCAGAGGAAAGGCGACTAATTTTAAACCTGGCACGGTGTTTAATTTACCTTGAAGTTCCGGCGTCAACTGCATCTGCGTTTTTTTTCTTTGGCTCCACGGTTTAAGCAAAAAACCGGATATAAGGGAATTATTGCCGGAAGCTCCTAAAGCCATAAAGTAATGGCTGAGCTCCGGAAATGTTCTATATATATCCCCGATTTGTTTAGCATATACATTAAGATTGTTAAATGTAGAGGTTGGAGCGGCTGTTCCCATAACGAATACAACCCCCTGATCCTCGGTCGGAGCAAGTTCCGTTTTGGTCGTTATAAATAAAAAATATAAACTTGCTAACACAACTATTATCACGAATGCGACTATCGGTTTATAATCCAATACGCTATGTAATATTTTTAAGTATATCGACTTAATTTTATCGAATGTAACATCCAAAAAATGCGTAAAACCTTTTTTGCCCATATCCGTTTTAAGAAATTTGGACGACATCATGGGCGATAGCGTTAAAGCGATAATACCCGATATTATCACCGCGCCTGCCAGAGTAAATGCAAATTCGGTAAACAAAGCCCCCGTAAGACCAGACATAAAACCTATGGGCAAAAACACCGCAACAAGGGTAATAGACATAGCTATAACAGGAATACCCAGTTCTCTTGCCCCGATAAGCGCCGCTTCTACGGGTTTTTTCCCTTCTTCTATATGCCTGCTGACATTTTCCACTACTACTATGGCGTCATCGACTACAAGCCCTATAGCCAGAACCATTGCAAGCAGCGTTAGCAGGTTTATCGAGTAATGCAAATAAAACATAATAAAAAGGTCCCCGATAATGGACAGCGGTATTGCAATTATCGGTATTATCACGCTTCTGGCCGAACCGAGAAATAAAAATATAACGATAATAACTATCAATATCGTTTCCACCACTGCTTTAACGACTTCGCTTATAGAACTTCTTATAAAGGTCGTCCTATCGAATGCCACTCTTAGTTTGAGATGCGCAGGCAATTGCTCTTTCAGGGACGGCAGTATTTTCCTTATATTGCCTACGACGGTCAAAGGGTTGGCGGTAGGGGTCGTAAATATACCCATCACGACGGCTTTTTCTCCGTTCATAATATTTCCGGCATCATATTTTTGCGAACCCAGTTCTACGGTACCGATATCCTTGATTCTAACCAGAGTTCCGCCATCGTTTGCGACAACTAAATTTTTAAATTGCTTTATATTGTGCAAATAAGTATCGGCGGAAACATTGACCTGTATATAGTTGCTTTTAGTATATCCGTTTGCGGAAATATAGTTGTTATTTACAAGAGCTTGTGAAACCTGTACCGGCGTAACATTAAACTCCGCCATTTTTTTCGGATTAAGCCATATTCGCATTGCAAAAGACTTATTGCCGTATATCATTACCTGTCCGACGCCGTTTATTGACTGTATCTTGGACTGCACCGCCCGGCTTATATAATCGGTTATTTGAGAACCGCTCATGGACCTGGATGTAAAAGCCAAGTACAGATAGGCTAAATTAGTTACGCTTGTTTTTGTAATAACGGGGCGCTGTGATTGCGCAGGCAATTGATTTAAAACTGAATTGGTCTCCGAAAGTACCTCGGCAAGAGCGGCGTTAGGATTATAATTAAGCCTCATAAATACGCTTATCGTGCTTACGCCTTCGGTGCTTGACGATGTCATGTAATCTATGCCTTCCGCTGAAGCAATCGCCCTTTCGAGCGGCATAGTTATAAAACCCTGAACGACATTTGCCGTGGCGCCCGGATATGCGGTCTGCACGGTAACTAAGGTGTCTTCTACTTTCGGATATTGCCTTAAACTGAGTTCTGATAATGACCTTGCGCCCAAGATAAGTATAACTAAACTCAAAACTATAGCAAGAACGGGTCTTTTTATAAATATATCGGTAAAATTGCTCGCTTTGTTGTGCATTAAACCGTTCATTTTGAATTCCCCTGGCTTTTTTCGATGATTACTTCGGCGCCGTTTCTTAGTTTAACCTGTCCTGCCGTGACAACCGTCTCGCCGGCTTTTAAGCCTTTGGATATAACCGCCTCGCCGTTCCTCTGGTCCCCAACCGTCACATAGTCTGTATTTGCTATATATTCGCCGTTCTTTTTCGTCACGACATAAACGAAATCTCCGTAAGGATTATATGTCACGGCGGTTGCAGGCACCGTAATTACATTGCGTATTGCGGGCAGTAAAACGCTCCCCGTTACAAACATACCCGGCCTTAAAATCATATTCGGATTGCTCGTCTCCGCCCTGACGGTTATATTGCGGGAAACATTGTTGACATTAACGCTTATTGTTTTTATTATGCAGGTAAATATTTTACCGTGATATGAATCTACGCTAATGTCTATTTTCTGATTAACTTTCAGTCTGCTTAAATCGTTTTGGGGCATTGTAAAATCCACATATATAGGGTTGACGGAATATAGAGAAATAATATTGGCGCCTGGAGTGATATACTGGCCTAAATTTACGAAGCCGGCATCCCTTATCCCTACTACACCGGTAAAAGGCGCTCTGATAGTCATATTTTGCAGCGTAACCTCGGTTTGTTTAATTAATGATTCATTTTGCCTTAATGCGGATAGCATCTGAATATAAGATGCTTTAGATACGGCATGTTTTTTATATGCTTTTTTGTATTGCTCATAGTTAAATTTGTTTGCTATTAATTGTGATTTATATTGTTGAAGCTGGGCAAGCTGGAGGGAATCATCTAATTTGACGAGAATTTTATTCTTTTTAACGAACTCGCCCGAACCGAAATATATGCCTACCACCTGTCCCGGGACCTGGGTGGTTACATTTACCGAATTAACGGATACTATATTACCTATCGTCCTTATATACGGCTGCCAGCCGCCGATTTTCGATAAAGCCGCAGATACATATGCGGGCGGATATTTGCGCGCCGTCATAGCCATTTGCATTTCGTGGTCCTTGTAAGCTTTATATCCAAACAATCCGCCAAATATAATCAGTAAAACGATAAATGTCAGTAAAAAACGCTTTAACATAAATCCGGCTCCAGCTCAATCGTAATTAATTTTTTATATTGCCTTTAATTTTGCAATAGAAAATATTTAGATGTTTCTTTTATATGTAAATACTGGATTCCCGCTTTCGCGGGAATGACACCCGTTGGGTTAAAGTTTAAATTCCATTATCGTCATTCCCGCGAAAGCGGGAATCCAGAAAATAAATTTCTATTGCAAAATTAAAGATTGCAATATGACTTTATAGTCAGTATAATTTAGAATATAACAAATTTAATTTCAGGTCAATAAATTTTTATAAAAATGAAAAGGAAATTTATAATTTTAATTTATCTGGGTTTATCGCTTTTTTTTAGCGGGTGCGCCTTATATGCCGCACCAAAAAGAGTTTCGGTAAAAATACCGGAGAAATTTAAATATTCGGTTAAAACCCGGGGTTATCCCATAAAAAACGACTGGTGGAAAAACTTTAAAGATAAAGAACTTAACACCCTGATCAGCAAATCCCTTAAGAATAATTTAAATTATCTGATTGCCGTAAAAAACATTCAGGTTGCAAAAACCTATGTATCCCAAAACGAATCTAATTTATTTCCTGATATTAATTTTAGCTACGCTAGTTCAAGAAATAAATTGCCAGGTTATGAATCTTCCATATCCTCCAGAGGGGCGTCCACATCCCCAATTATCTATAATTTAAATCAGGCAGGGCTAAACGCCTCTTACGAGTTAGATGTATGGCATCAAATTAACAATACGGTCAATCAAGCTAAAGCAAATGTTTCGGTTTCCAAGGAAGACGCAGATGTTATAAAATTAACGCTCATTAGCAATGTTACCCAGTCCTATTTCCAGATAATTGCTCTTAATTCAGGAATCAAGAATTTAAAAAAGCAATACCTTGCCGAAAAAGAAATTTTAAAGATTAATTTAGTTCAGTATAAAGACGGGCTTATAAACGGTGAACCCGCCTTAGATGCAAAAATTGCTCTCGAGGCGATAAAAACCGAATTAAATAATTCTATAAAACTAAAAGAGATTACACAAAATACGCTGGCTTATTATTTAGGAAAATACCCCGAAAAATTTAAAATCGGAAAAAAAACAAAAGAATATAACTTTAACGGCTTTAATAATATAAATTATATCAGATTAATACCTCCGAACATTCCTTCGCTGATACTGACTAAAAGACCCGATGTTAAAGAAGCGGAATATAATGTATTATCTTATGCTTATGCTAAAAAAGCAAGCCTTGCCAATTTTTTTCCCGTATTTAGCCTCACGGGCGAATATGGCTATGCAAGTTTTAGCCTAAATAATTTTATTGCTGATGCAAACAGCGTATGGAGCTTTGGTTTAAATATTCTGGCGCCCTTGTTTAATTACAAGAAAAATATAAGCATTTATGAAAGGTCTAAACTTCAATACGAACAGGCCGTGCTTAATTATAGAAACACGATAATCAATGCGTTCAGCGAAACAGACAGCGCTCTTGCCTCTTATAAAAGAGATTTTAAAACTTTAAAGAGCTATGAAAATAATCTTGCCTACTCCTCAAAACTGTTTCGTATTTACAAGGTGCAGTACAGGACGGGCATTGCCGGCCGGATAACATATTTAACATATAAATTAAACCTGCTAAACGCGAAATACAACCTGATAAATCAGAATCTGCTTTTGCAGGAAGACATTATAGATATATATAATGCGCTCGGTATGGGGCTTAAGCAAAATGTTTAGATTTAAATTTGCAATGGATTTATATCGGTAGAAGTTAAGAAAAGGGGAATTACCTTAATTTTGCAATAGAAAATATTTAGATGTTTCTTTTATATGTAAATACTGGATTCCCGCTTTCGCGGGAATGACGATAATGGAATTTAAACTTTAACCCAACGGGTGTCATTCCTGCGAAAGCAGGAATCCAGAGTCTTTAAGCTTTTGAGGTCAATTTATTAATTTCTATCGGCAAATTTGGGAAATTAATTAAAACTTGACTTAGTAATAAAAAGATAGTAACATTTACTCAAATAGCTTAACAATTACCACATTTAAAATTCTTTGAAAAAGCGGGGGTTTTATGGTTTAAGTCCTATTCCCGCTCCATAATGAATTCGGAGATTAAATTTGATCCCGGAAATTAAAGCGAATATCTTAATCGTGGATGACGAATCCGATTTGGTCGAGCTTTTAAAATACAATCTTGCAAAAGAAGGTTATAATATAGAATTTGCTTTTAACGGGTTTGACGGTATTAAAATCGCGGAAGTGGTTAAACCCGACCTCATCATTCTTGACCTCATGCTTCCAGACATTAATGGTTACGAGGTCTGCAAAAGAATAAAGCAAAATAAATATCTATCCCTGATTCCCGTCATGTTTTTATCCGCAAAGCAGGAAGAGGTCGATAAGGTTTTGGGCTTTGAAGCAGGCGCCGAAGATTATATGATTAAGCCGTTTTCGATTAACGAACTTTTAGCCCGCATCAGGGCCATTTTTAAAAGAACGCTTCCTCAAAAAGTAAATACGCTAACCCCTGCTTCTCAAGAATTTAAGTTTAAGAATATCAGCGTAAATGTTACCAAACATAGCGTAATAGTAAAAAGCAGAGAAATAAAACTGAGCCCGATCGAATTTAAAATCCTTATTTTTTTGATGACATATGCAGGGGATGTATTTTCGCGTGAAAAACTCCTTGACAATGTATGGGGAAACAATTCATTTGTCGAACCGAGAACGGTCGATGTTCATATAAGAAGGCTAAGGTCTAATATCGAAATAGACGAGTCGATTAAATTTATCGAAACTATAAGGGGGGCAGGTTATAAGTTTATAGATGAAGAAATTTGAATTAAATTTAAAACTCTAAAAATATATCCGTCTTATTAATTATATGAAATTAAAATCTCTATGCCGGTTAGTTAGAAAGAGATTTAGCCTTATCGTATTAATTTTTTTATTATCTATCGTTCTGTTTTCCGCATCGATAATATTTTTTATTACATCGCCCTATTTTGCATCAAAGATTAAAAGTTATGCCTCCTTTTATTTGACCGAAACCCTGCACAAACAGGTTAAAATCGAAACATTAAAAATATCTATTTTTGCGCCCCAGGTCGTTATAAAGGGAGTGGGCGTTAAGGATGTTGCCTACATTAAAGATATTAACCTTTTTTTCGGTCCGTTAAATTTTTTCCGGAGAAAAATAACCATAGATAAAATAGATATAATCCGCCCCGAATTTAATATTCTAATTAAAAATAATAAAATTGCGAATTATAAAAGGATTAATCTGGCAATAAAATCTTTAATTAAAAAACCCGCTT
>JAJYQZ010000028.1 GCA_021794335.1 bacterium | reverse complement strand
CTATGCTGTTCGGATAAATGTCGAGATAAGAACTGCTTGGCGGCACAGGTAAAATTAAATCGTACGGATAAAAGTAGTAATAAATTATATTGCTCAAAAGTCTTGCAAAAAATGATATTATTTTATAATCCCCTTTTTTGTAACGCAGTATTAATTCGGAATATTCATCTAAAGAGGAACGTGTATCTTTTTTATTTCTTGGAATATAATTTCTTATGTAAAAATATTCCCCGTCGCCGCCTATATTTATACTATTTTTTAAAATTTTGCTTTGCATCTTGGGTAAAGTTTATTAAAAATAAAAACGCATACCGGTTTTATTATGATAAATCTTTATTTTAAAAATTTCAATTTTAATCTAACAAACTTTATAGGAATTGCCATTTTTTCGGAGGATAAGAAAAAATCATTTATAAAAAATCTAACAAATTTGGAATTGGATTATAATGTCATATCCTTTATTAAAATGAAATCTTCTTTACGGCTTTATAATAAAAATAAAATTTCCCGTCCGCTTAATTTTCCTTTAAAAGACATCGAAGAACTTTTCTCTTCAAAGTTTATAATTTTAGAAGATTTGTTTATAGAAAATCTGACAGATGCCGTTTTATTTAATGCGATATGCGATTTTGTTTTGCATAACAAAATTATTTTATGCCCCGTAATTGCGGACAATTTTGATTTACAAAGGATATACGATAATTTTAATAAAAATTTTTATGAAGATTTAATTATAGATATTTTTAAACTTCGCCTCGGGCTTCTAATGGCCACGAGAATAATTTATGATAGAAGCTCCGAATTTGTTACGGCTATAACTTATATTATTAAAAAGATAAGCGAACTTGGATTTCTCCATCACGGTTTAAACCGGCAAAGCCCGTTTGGCAATCCCTGTTTAAAATTTATGGGCAAAGATAATTTTACGATAATGCTTAGAATCCACCCTTTAAAAAAAATTATTGCCATAAGAGATGAATTTATAGGAGATTCTAAAATAATGCTGAATATTTCATTTAACGATATTTATTTCAACCCCGGTGAAATAATTAATAAAATTAAGATATTCCCGTTTATTATTCGGGGCATTAAAAATGTTTCGAATAATAAAAAGACTGTAAAATTTAAATATGACAAATTAAGTAAAATTCAGGACATTTCTATAAAAGAATTGAATTCAGCTCATCTTGTCATAGCAGGGGCGGGTTCGGGGAAAACCAGACTAATCGTAAATAAATTCTTATATCTTATGAATTTTATGTCTCCGGGTGAAATTTTAGTATTAACATATACGAATAACGCCGCGGATGAAATAAAAAACCGCATTGGCCGCCTTTGCACAGGCGATAATCTTAATATAAAAAAAATATTAAATATTACGACATACCATAGTTTTTTCTACTCAATCATCAGGGAATATTATTTAGAACTTGGATTTAAGTCTGTGCCGTTAGTAAAGGAACAGGCTTGCGAAAATATTAAAACCGGTTTTATATCTTACGACGACATGATTTTAAATGTCTTAAAATTATTTAAAAATAAGAATATAGTTTATGATATTGCAAACCGGTTTAAATATATTTTAGTCGATGAATATCAGGATCTGGATTTTTTAAGCGATATTATTATCAAAAAAATAGACAGCGGCAGAGGCATTACGATGTACGCGGGGGATGACGATCAATCTATCTATGGTTTTAACGGCGGCGATTCAGCAAATCTTCTTTTCTTCGATTTATTTTATTCTTCGGGAAAATTGTTTATAATGCAATATAATTACAGGTCTAATTCAAAAATTATAAATTTTTGCAATTCCCTCCTTAATAATATAAATTTTAGATTTCCTAAAAAGATGATTCAATCCGAAGGTAATAATATGCTGCCCGATGAAAATGCTATCGATATTCTAAGTTTTGAAAGTAAAAATTTGGAGGAAAGATTTATTATAGGCCGGTTTAATTTGTACCTGGCTAAGGGGGAAAATGTAGGGGTTCTTGTCAGAACGCAAAAAGAGGAGGATAATTTTAAAAAAATTTTTAAAGAAATGAATCCCGAAGGCTATGCAAATTCTAAAAATTTGTTTATCGGAACAATCCATAAAAGCAAAGGAATGGAATTTGATACCGTATTTATTGCAAATGCAAATAACGGCAACATACCCCACTTAAAAAGTTTAACGCAGGCATATAGCAAAAATAAAAAAAGCAAAAATTTAAACCACCCGTTTCAGTTTTTTCTAAATAACGATATTAATGGAAATAGCGCATATGAGGATGAAATTAAACTATTTTATGTAGCGGTTTCAAGGGCAAAGAAGAAAGTTTTTATAACATACTCGGGCAAGAAGTCCGAATTTTTAGCATAGGTCAAAACTGGCTTAATACATCTAAGTTTCCCTGATAAAGAAATCTTAAATCATTGATGCTGTATTTCAACATTACAATCCTGTCGAATCCCATTCCAAAGGCAAATCCCCGGTACTCGTTCGGGTCTATCCCTGCATACTTAAAGACATTGGGGTGAACCATGCCGCACGGAATAACCTCTATCCAGCCCGTATGTTTACAAATGCCGCATCCCCTGCCTCCGCAAAATACGCATTCTATATCCAAATCAAGGCCAGGCTCCACAAATGGATAAAACGCGGGTCTAAATCTGGTTTTTTTTGCGCCTAAAAGATATTTAACGGTTTCTTCTAAAATACCTTTTAAATCGGTTAATCTAACATTTTTATCGACGAAAAGCCCTTCCATCTGATTAAACATAAATAGATGCGTTGCATCGACAGCCTCGTACCTATAGCATCTGCCAGGCGCTATAACTCTAAACGGAGGAGATTTTTTTTCCATGGTTCTAACCTGGACGCTTGATGTATGAGTACGGGGAACCAGCCCGTTCAAAAGATAAAAGGTGTCCCAAACATCCCTTGCCGGATGATTTGCGGGAATATTTAAGGCGTCGAAATTATAATATGTAGTTTCTATTTCCGGGCCTTCGACTATTTCAAAACCCATCGAGGAAAAAAAATTAACCGCTTCTTCAAGAACTGCCGTAATAGGATGTTTATGGAATTTTTCGATATAAGCGCCGGGAACGGTTAAATCTAATTTATGTTTTTTTTTAAGCAGCCCTATTTTTCCGGCTTCTAACAATTCATTTTTTTTATTTTGATAAAATACTTCGATCTGCTTCTTGACTTCGTTAGCTTTAGACCCTATATTCTTTTTTTCTTCGGGGCTTAAAGAATAAATTAAATGAAGTATTTCGGTAAGTTTGCCTTTTTTGCCGCAAAAAAATTTAAATCGATTTTCCAACTCGGATAAATCTCTCGCAACCTTTAATTCATCTAATGCGTTTTCTAAAATTTCGCCGATTTTACTTAAAAACGGGCTTTGTTGATTTGAATCCGCACCCGGCTTCGCGCCGACCCCAATTCCATTATTCATAATAGCAATATTATTGTCCTAATTATTTTCCCAAGCAGCCGGCATTTAATTTAGTCATTCTTAATTCATGAAACATCTTTTTTGGGAGGATGTTAAATTTAGGTTATAAATTACCTTAATGTTCAAATTATCATAAAATGTTAATATTGTAAACACATCCTAAAATCGCCGACAGAAAATTTTGGATTACCTAAACCTCCTAACTATTTCAACTTTATCCACCGCATCCTGCCCTGAAATATTAGGCATTGACCGCAACCTCGAAGACGGTAGTAAACGGTTTCGGTTTTTCCTCTTTCAACGGAAACTCTTCAAGATAAAGTTCAGTTGCCTCCTTCAGATTAGATACGGCTTCTTCAAGGGTGTGTCCCTGGCTTACGGTTGATACCTCCGGGCAATCGGCAACATAAATATCGCCTTCTTTATATATAATCGCAGTAAACATTCTTGTCGTCATAATATTTCCCCGCCTTTTAAAAATAATTCCGTTCAATTTGTAAAATTTATTTTACGCAATGATTATTTTTAATTTTTTCCCAAGCGCCGCGGCTGCCCGCTCGAGGGTGGAAATTTTAATATCCTCGGCATGGTTTTCAATTCTCGAAATAGCCGTTTTTTTTGTTTTAAGCTTAGCGGCAAGTTCTTCCTGGGTTAGTCCGGCAGACTCGCGCATCTGACGAAGCATCGCTCCTATTTTAAACTGCTCGTAGCCCTCGTCGAATCCCTTTTTAAAAGACGGGTCTATTTTTTTTCTTTCGTCTATGTATTTTTTTAAATCGCTCATTTGCGGCTCCTCCTTATAAAATCTGATTTATATTTTTCCGCCCTATCTATTTCTGATGCGGGCGTTTTCTGCGTTTTTTTAATAAAACCGTGCGTTAATACGACGCTTGAATTATCCAGCGTAAAACAAAATATTCTATAAATATTAGAACCGTATTTTATGCGGCATTCCCATATACCGTCCGAACCGGTAAGTTTCTTAAAATACAAAGAAGGAATGTTATCTAAGTCTTCTAAAAGGTTTAGCACCCAGACAATCTTCCGGGCGACCTTTCCGTCTAAGGAATCCAAAAACTCTTTTACAGGGCATCCTCCTTCTTGCGTCTTATAAAAGATAACGGTTCTGCGCATATTTTATGTTAACTTATATGTTAACCTTTGTCAAGGGTATTTTATTGTCCTTCAAGTGCATAATTCCATTAATTTTTACAGATAGAATTTATTGTCTTATCATGCCTTACTTGATTTTCTAATCCCGAACTTCTTGGCCAAAAGACTAAAAAATTGTTTCGTGTTTCCGGTCGTGTAGGCCGCTTTTGTCATATTATAGTCGTTTTCTTTAAGAATTTCCTCTACCCGCTCTTTAGTCCATTCCGTTTTCTTGCCGGGTTTTGAAGCCTTATAAATATCATTCCAATTCTTGACGAAAAGATAGGGTTCTTTGGGATTGTTGTTTCTCCCGAGCAATCCTTCCTTAAAAAAAATATCTATAGCCCTCAGCGCAAATCGGGGGATTAATTGCCATTAGATTTAATACTTATGTGGAGTTGCAGAGAATAATTCACGAATTCGCAAGATTTTTTGATAATTGCGGGAAGCACAGGAAAAAGAAAACTAAATAAGGCAAGCCCCCACCGGGCTCACCTCCTGTTCATCTTGCCTTTTTGCATCCGGGCGAGACGACCGTGTCTTTCAGTGCTTTGGATTAGGTTTATTTTAAACCTTTTATATATGTTTTGTCAAATGGAATAAAACCGCAGTTATAGGGGTGGATAAAAGCACGCCGGTAATTTAGGATTAAAATAGTGTTCGGTTAGGAACGGAATATACATCCTATACATAATTAATACAATTAACATCTTTAAGATAATACAAGCCGTTATATTTTTTCATAGTCTCATATATTCTACTATATTTTTTCATAGTCTCATATTTTAGGTTTTTTGATACTAACTAACAATACCAAGCAATTCATCGAAAGAATAAAGTTTATTTTTTTTCTTATCATCAGTAGAGACCACCCCATTTTTTCTTAGCAAATTTAAAAATCTAAAAGCGCTTGCTTTAGGGATCCCTGAAATCTTAACAAAATCTGAACTACTGAAAATTGGTTTAATAAAAAGTGCATCAAGAATTGATATGCAAAATGGGGATTTAGTAATTTTGGCAATTTCATTTTTATTTTTTTCATAAAGATTCTTAATATTTTGAGCCTTTAACATATTTTCTTTTGCTTGAGTAACGATTGCCCGGAGAAAAAACTAATCCAATTTTCCCACGAGTTATTTTTTGATATTTCAGACAACGCATTATAATATTCTTCTCTATGAGATTCCAAATATTCGCTTAAATAAAATGAAGGATAAGAAATAGCATTTTTGAAATATAGAAATAAAGGTATCAACATTCTTCCAACCCTTCCATTGCCATCCATAAAAGGATGAACCATCTCAAATTGCGCATGAATAATCGCGAGTTGCACAAGAACATCTTTCTCATCGCTATGTATATATTTTTCTAAATTAGACATTAAATCGTTAATTTTTTCTGCGGTAGGTGGAATATAAGTAGCATTTTCAATTTTTCCACCGGGTTTTCCTAAAAAAACTTGCAATTTTCTGAAATTTCCTCTATCTTTATTTTCTCCCCTTACACCTTGTAGTAAGATGTTATGGGCATTTTTAATAATCCTCAAACTAAGAGAAAGAGTTTTAATTTCATTTATCGAATTATTAAGCGCTTTTCTATAATTAATTATCTCATATATATCATCATATTTTTTATTCTCTTTTCTTGGGTTGGCTTCAAATTTCAAAACCTCTTCTATGGTTGCTTGAGTTCCTTCTATTTTTGAAGATAGGACTGCTTCTTTGGTAGTCAAAGGAGTTAAAAGTACTGATGGATTTGGAATAGATTGTAAAAGTCCATCAAATCGCCCAAGTCCTATGCTAGCTGGACCTATTAAATGATTAAATTCATCCCATCGGATATTGGGAATAGGCAATAATAAGGGTATATGATTTTTCATAATAATAATAAATAAATTTTACCAAAAATTTTAAAGCTACTGCAAAATTAAGACTTTTTATTATTTAAGTTATCGCAAAAAAGATATTTTAAATAGTCTAACATTAAAAGGATTAATATTTCTCTTTATATTTCATAAAATTATTCATTAATTCTACAAAAGAATTCGGCTTATATTTATTAAATCCTTCCTCGTCAACAAAAATAAAATCGAATATTATCTTGCTCTGGGAATTATTTATATCCTCGCACCATTGCCTGAGGCGGGCAATTTTTAAAGGCGTATCGAGGTCTTCCAACCCTTTAGTTTCCACGATATAAATATGCCTTTCGTCCTTTTTTACGATAAAATCGGGATAGTAATCCGAAATATTGCCGTCTGCGTTGACATAATCTATCTCAAAATGCACCGCCATGTAATTTTTCACATACGAAAGGATATCAGGGCATCTTTCCAAAAATGCGGCAAAAAGCAGTTCAAGGTGACTGTCGCCTATGATTTTGTTAAACAGGCTCTTTTGAGGAACGATAAAACCCTGGTCTTTAACTACAAAAGGTCTGGTCTGTTTAAGTTTAATATAATCCCTAACCTCGGCGCTGCCTTTATCGAGAACAGTCAGTTCGTTAATCTTTTTTATGAAAGTTTGAATTATTGTTTTCGTTGCCTCAAGTTCGGAGAGGTTCCTTAAAGTATTCAAATCTTCAATATCAACAGGCTGGTCAAATAAATAATTTATTATGAATTCTTTTACTTTTCCGTAAAGAACGTCATAACCGCTCACTAAACGCAGATCCTTCAAAATAGTCTGCGAAAAGTAGCCTACCACGTTTCTATAATCTACAATCAAATTGGAATCAAGCAGTATAGTGTGATTTACCTCGCCGGTGGTAATTTCTTTAAAAACAATCTCCCGTTTTTCTTCTTCCGAAAACTGTTTATATTGAATACGGTTATTTTCAAAGTTATCAAGATTTAAATCTTCAAGTCTTTTGTACTCTCTGTAAATTCTCGGCGACAAGATGGGTATTTCGATGTCGAGTTTATCAATATCCTTTTTTGTATTTTCGTTATCCACTTCAATAATAATAGGGGTCTTTGCTTCTGTTCCCGCGCCCATTGGCTTGCGCGTAAGCTCGACGCCTTCAGTC
>JAJYQZ010000018.1 GCA_021794335.1 bacterium | reverse complement strand
AAAGGGGGGACTCGAACCCCCATGGGCAAGCCCGCTGGATTCTAAGTCCAGTGCGTATACCAGTTTCGCCACTCTCGCAAAATTTATCCTTTAAATTTAATAATTATATCAAAATTAATTAAAAAGTGAAAATATTTAATGCGGCCTAAATCGGGATTTGGGTGCGAGCAGGGCATAAGAAAAGGTAAACAGCGGTAAGAGGCGAAAAATTAAAAAAGATTTTAACTTGAATTTAAGGACTGTTTTTAAGTGGCGGGGCCGACGGGGATCGAACCCGCGACCTCCGGCGTGACAGGCCGGCGTTCTAACCGTCTGAACTACAGCCCCGTAAAAGATATAAATAAAACTACGAGTGTTGAATATATTAATGTATTAGCTTAAGAATAGCAATAACAATTCCGACCGTTACACCGACCTGAACTATAAACAATCCTGCAAACCACTTTACAAGCCTGATTTCCAGATTATTCATCTTAATATCCATTCTTGCTTCAAACTCTTTCAAACCGTTAGCCAAATCCGTCTTAGTAACAATATCGGATAAAAACGCGGACGATAGTACCTCTACCTGTGCCTCGGCAAAAGCCTTTGCCTGTTTTTCAGGCATACCGGCGGCTATTAATTTTTCCGCATAAGCCAGCGTGTCAAAAATAATAGCTTCCATAATACCGATATGATAATTGATTCATAAAGAAAAGTCAAGGAATTAATACGGCGTTTCCGGTATTCCATTGATATGGTAGGCGGAACAGGGTTCGAACCTGTGACCCCCGGCTTGTAAAGCCGATGCTCTAACCTGCTGAGCTATCCGCCCATAAAAACACAACTGCCCCCGCCTTTAATAAATTTTAAAAACGAGAGCAGCAAATAAAAATTGCGCGTAATCCGAAATTACCACTTTCCTGTGTTGACAGCCTCTTTAAAAGATTTGCCGGCTTTAAACTTTGGAGATTTAGAAGCCTTAATTTGAATCTCCTTTCCCGTTTGGGGATTTCTCCCTTTTCTTGCGGCTCTTTTCGCAACTTCAAATGTGCCAAAACCGACAAGCCTCACGGCATCGCCTTTTTTTAAAGCGTTAATAATAGCGTCAACTGTTGCGCCAAGGGCTTTCTCGCTATCGGCTTTGGTAAGCTTAGACAGCTTTGCAATTGCATCAACTAATTCTGCTTTTGTCATACTTAACTTCCTCCTTTACATTTTAAAGGTTTTAATGGTTAACTTTTAAACCGCCGTACTTAATATCCACTGTTTACAAGGGTTCTGATAAAACATACTTAATATATATATGTTTTTAATATATATGTCAACAAAAAAATGTATATTTTATCTACTTTATAAAAAAAATAATCTGTTTTTCCCTATGAATTTATTAGCAGGCACGCATGTCAACCATCGTCAAACCGCCGCTACAAAAGGGTTCGACTCCTTTAATCTTTAATCGTCATTAAGCCCCTATCAATTAGATTTAGCATGAGCATCCTTTTCGTAAAGAAGGATGGGCAACCCATTATTTATAATTACATCGTCATTTATAACGCATTCCTTAATTGTCGGATCCGTCGGTATTTCGTACATAACATCGAGCATTATAGATTCAAGGATAGTTCTTAATCCCCTTGCTCCCGAACCATACTTTATAGCCTTTTTTGTAATTTCTTTAATCGCGGAATCGGTAAATCGTAAATTCACATCTTCCAACTCAAACAATTTTTGATACTGCTTGACTAAGGCGTTTTTGGGTTTTGTTAAAATTTCTATAAGGGCCTTTTCATCCAATTCTTCGAGTGTGGCTATAACGGGAAGCCTTCCGATAAATTCTGGAATAAGCCCGAATTTTAATAAATCCTGCGTTTCAACCTGTTTTATTATTTCATAAGGATTATTAGATTTATTGGGCTTGGCGCTTGTGTTAAAACCTATGGGCTGAGAATGGACCCTCCTTTCGATAATCCTGTCTAAACCGTTAAAAGCGCCTCCGCATATAAACAGGATATTGCTTGTGTCAATCCTTAAAAATTCTTGATGGGGATGCTTTCTGCCCCCTTTCGGAGGAACATTTGCAATCGTTCCTTCGATTATTTTTAAAAGCGCCTGCTGAACGCCTTCCCCTGATACATCTCTTGTTATGGAAACATTATCCGATTTTTTTGCTATCTTATCGATTTCATCGACATATATAATGCCCTTTTGAGCCCTTTCGATATCATAATCGGCATTTTGTAAAAGGGAAAGAAGAATGCTTTCGACATCTTCGCCTACATAGCCTGCTTCCGTAAGCGTCGTGGCATCGGCTATAGTGAAAGGCAAATCAAGCATGCGGGCAAGTGTTTGAGCTAAAAGAGTTTTACCGCTGCCCGTGGGTCCGATTATCAAAATGTTGCTTTTTTGCATCTCGACATCCGCATTATTATATTTATCTTTTGGATTATGAGCCGCATTGTTATGCCCGATACTTTTAACGGAAAGGTTGTGTTCTATCCTTTTATAGTGATTATAAACGGCAACGGAAAGGACCTTTTTTGCTCTTTCCTGACCTATTACATACTGATCCAAAAAATTTTTAATTTCTACCGGCTTATAAAGATAGTTTTTAGCTTTAATGTCCGGTTCGGCAGGCTTACTCTCTTCCGATATAATTTCATTGCAAAGATTAATACATTCATCGCAAATATAAACGGACGGTCCTGCAATCAGTTTCCTGACCTCATCCTGCGATTTACCGCAAAAGGAACAGTAAAGTTCTCTACCCGAATTATCATTATTGTTACTTTTTCTTGCCATCTTAATTACCTCTTTTGCTTATAATATTTGGAAAATATCGATAAAACTATTTTACGCTTTTAATATCTTTCTTGTCCACGACCTTGTCGATAATGCCGTATTTAGCGGACTCAGCGCCGCTCATATAAAAATCTCTCTCGGTATCCACCTGAATCTTATCTATAGGCTGAGAGGTATGAAAAGCTAAAATCTGATTTAGCTCCTCTCTCATCCTGAGAATTTCCCTTGCCTGTATATCGATATCCGTGGCCTGCCCCTGAAATCCGCCGGCAGGCTGATGTATCATAATCCGGGAATGAGGAAGGGCAAACCTCTTTCCTTTTGTGCCTGCGGCTAAAAGCACTGCCCCCATGCTTGCCGCCTGCCCCATGCACAGCGTAGAAACATCCGGTTTTATATATTGCATAGTATCGTAAATTGCCAGCCCGGAGGTTATAATGCCGCCGGGGGAATTGATATAAATATTTATATCTTTTTCCGGGTCTTCGGATTCGAGAAAAAGCAGCTGCGCTATTATAAGATTGGCAAAGTTGTCGTCTATCGCATCTCCGACAAATATAATTCTATCCTTTAAAAGACGGGAATATATATCGTAAGCCCTCTCCCCTCGGTGTGTTTGCTCGACGACTATCGGAACAAGTGACATTTTTATTATTCTCCTTAAAATTTTCTAAATTTTATTTATACAGGCTATACGCTAATTCACATATATCTATATATATGATACCTTACTTGCGGTAAGAAAATCAAATATCTTATCTTCGAGCAAGGCTTGTTTAAGATTATTGCGGGCCTCGCCTGTAGCATAGAAGCTCTTTACTTCGTCTTCTTTCAAGCCTGACTCTCCCGCCGTTTTTTTATAAAATTCTTCAAAATCGCTTTCGTCTATTTTAATATTTTCCGTTTTGGAAATTTCGGAAAGCAAAAGATATAATACCAGCTCCCGTTTTGCCATAAGCTTAAGCATATTCAATAAATCGCCCGTTTGCTTTTCGTCAATATCTTTATATTTGCCCTGTTTTTTTAAATCCTCTAATCTTGCCAAAGCGTCTTCCTCTATGACGCTTTCGGGCAAATCGACCGGGTTAAGATTGACAAGCTCGTCCGATATTAATGACCTGATAGATTCTTTATATCTTTTATCCTCATATTCTTTAAGACTTTTTTTGACATATTCCTTAAACTCGTCAACATCTTTGAAATCGCCGAAATTTTTAATCGTTTCGGCATTAAGTTCGGGCAGTATTTTTTTATCTATTTCCTTAATAACGCCCTTTACCTTAACATTTCTTTCTCTGTCGTCATATTCAAAGTTATCGCCCTTCTTTTTGCCGATAAAAGCGGCTTCAAAAGACTTATCGATAATGTTTGAATTAAGGCTTATTAAATAGTCCTTTGCGTTATCTATCTCTTTGCCTGCTTCATCTTCCGTAATGTAATCTATCTTAACAAAATACCTGTCGCTGTTGTTTATGCGGCTTAAGTCATCCTGTTTTTCGCTATCCGCAGTCCTTTCAAGCAGGAAATTAATTTCATCTTTAATAACTTCGTCCGTAATATCCCTTTTCTTAACCTCTTTAATTTTTAAATCCAAATTTAAATTTTTCACGGAGGGCATAACTTCAAAATATACGGTGTATTCTTTATCGTCCTTTTTTTCCATTCTTGGAGTTCCAACCACGAAAAGGTCTTTTTCGGCTAATATTTTTTTAAAATCTTCATTTAAAACCTCGACTGCCGCTTCTTCAAGAAGTTCCGCCTCATAAAACTTTTTTATAATGGATAACGGGGCCTTCCCGGGCCTGAAACCCTTGATATTTGACTGCTTAGCCGCTGTCTCTAATTTCTTTTTTAAAAGCTCGCCCGTCCTCAGGTCGTCTAATTTTAAATTGACCCTTTTTTTTACCGAGGTTTCATCCTCTATAACAAAACCATTCACTGCATTATCCATTAAAATCCCCTTGTAAATTTAAATTATAATGACAATTATAATTATATTATATAATTAATCAGCCGACAAATATAGGCCTCTTTGAAACCATATCGGGAAGTATTAAGTTTCTGTACGGCATATTTTTGGTTTCGCCTTTAATTTCCTTTATTAACTCTTCCTCGTTAAGATTGAAATTCTTTCTTTCCTTATACCTGTTTCTAACCGGCAAAGTTCCGCCTTCCGCCTCTTTATGCCCCACGACGACGATATACGGAATCCATTCTTCCTCGGCAAACATAATCTTTTTGCCGAGGCTGAAATCCCTGTCGTCGATGTCAACTCTTATGTCCGAGCTAAAAAGTTTTTCCTTAAGTTTAACCGCAAAATCCAGAAATTTATCGGATACGGGAATAATTCTTACCTGCGTTATGCTGAGCCATAAAGGCAAAACAGGAATATTTTTTTTAAGAGCCTCTTCCAAAATGAGATACATCCACCTTTCTATTGCACCGACGGAAGAATGGCAGATTATGCATCCCTCCTTTTCGCCGTTTTCGTTAACAAAATTTATGCCGTATCTTTTGGCATCCTCGACATCGAGCTGGACGGTTGAAAGCTGGCAGGAACCGTTCACGGAATCCACTCCCTGAAATTCATGCTTAAGCGCCCAATAGTGTTTCATTTTTGACAATGTTTCTATAAGAGCAGGTTTCTTTGAATATTTTAAAAGTTCGATAATCTTATCTTTATATTTATCATAATACTCCTTAACTATTCTAAAAACAACGGCATATTCAATTTTTGCGGCCTCGGCTAAATCGGCATATTGTTTGTAAAGCACCTGATACTCGTTGAATCCTTCTTCTAAATTAAGACAAAAACTGTGGATATCCGGCATCGTGAAACCCCTTAATCTCCTTAAACCGGATAACTCCCCGCTTTTTTCGTATCTAAAGCTTTTCGAAAACTCATAAAACCTTAAAGGCAGCTGTTTATAACTAATCTTTGCGTCTTTAAGCATCGAAAAAAGCCCAAAATCGCCCGCAAACCTTAAAACAAACTCTTTGCCTTTTGCAAATCCCCCGCTTTCGCTTTTTTCGTCCGGAACAAAAACGGAATAATGCCGTTCATGAAAAGATTCCCCCTGCCCCTTAATCTCGGGCTTGTTCCAGTTATATATCAGGGGCGTTTCGATCTCCATACATTTTAACCGGTTTAAGGCGATATCTTCCGCCCAATCGGATAAAAGTTTGTATAACAGCGTCCCTTTCGGATAAAGCCTCAAATGTCCCGAATCAGAGTTTTCCTCATGGTCGGCAATTTCAAGCCGCCTCATAGCCGCAACGGATGGGGGGGTCGCGCCGTCTTTAATTTTAAATTCCTCGAAGGCGATAACCTTTCTTAAGGACGGAAAGTCTTTGAGGGTACCTTTGTCTAATATGTTTTTATCGTTTAAATTTATTTTAGTCTCTGCGCCGGTATAATCCAATATAAAAAATTCGCTTTCCACATCTTTTACGACATCTTCCCTTGTCTTATGAATAGCCTGATTCGGGGCTGATTCGCTTACTATATGCCGCGACGACTCGCTTAAAGGATGTCCCTTGCAGGATATTTTAAAGCTTTTATACCAGCCGAAAGGCGCCCTGTAAACCCGGGCAACGGATTCTAATTCCGTTTTTAAGCTATCTAAGGTCTTAACTGCAAAAGACGGTTCGGCAAGACTGTTTGACAGGTGGGCGTAAGGATATAAAACTATAATCCGGGGTTTTAACTTTTCTGAAATGTCCTTTATCTCGTAAAAAGCCTTTTTAACGATTGCGTATGCATCCGACGCGTCGCCTTTTTCTACGGTGCAAAAAACCACTAACGGATCTTTAAACGAAACCTCGGGCTCTTTAACGGAATTTACATCGATTTCTTCGGCAACAGGCGTCTTTCCTGTTAAAGCATAACTAAAGGTATCGGCATGAATGATTAATAATTGCATAGGTTAAAAGTCGTTAGGAAGGCTCTCGAGTTCCCTTGCCGTAAAAACTGGACCGTCTTTGCAAACATAAACGCTTCCGACATTACACCTCCCGCATTTACCCAGCCCGCATTTCATTCTATTTTCAAGAGTCGTAATAATATTTTCTTTGTCAAAACCCATCTTTTCTTCTAAGGACTTTAAGGCAAATTTTATCATAATCGGGGGTCCGCAAACGACGGCAATGCTATTTTCACCTTTAAGGGGGAGCTGTTCGAGAATAGTAGGAACAAAACCGACTTTCCCCGTCCAATCAGGAGTTTCGCCCCCCGGATCGACGGTAATAACCACCTCTGTATTTTTATATTTTTTCCAGTCGTCAAAAACATTTCTATACAAAAGGTCGTTCACGGTTCTTGCGCCGTATAAAACGGTTATTTTGCCGTAATCATCCCTTTCGTCGAAACAGTATTCCAAAATTGATTTTACGGGCGCCATACCGATACCGCCGCCGACAAAAACAAGATTTTTGCCCTTCATTCCGGCCGTATCGAAATAGTTTCCGTAAGGGCCTCTAAAGGATAGTTTGTCTCCGGGATTTAATCCGTTTATACCAGTGGTTGCCCGACCCGAGGTTCTAAAACTAAATTCAAAAAATTCTTTTCTTAGAGGAGACGATGAAAACCCAAAGGTCGATTCCCCTTCCCCTATAACCGAAAACTCTCCAAACTGACCCGGCAAAAAATCGATGCTGCCGCCGTTTATGGCAAGGCGGATTGTTTTGGTATCGTTGGTTTCCTGAATAATTTCCTTTATTTCCGCTAACTTAGGTAAATAAATATTTTCCATTAACTATCTGCTCCCTGCTATATGTTAATAACAATAATTATTAAATTAACCCTGCCAGATCCTTTGCCACTTCCTTGATATCTATATCCTCGGGACAATTTCTCGAACACCTGCCGCACCCGACGCATAAATACTTGTTAAATTTCTCGCTGT
>JAJYQZ010000233.1 GCA_021794335.1 bacterium | reverse complement strand
AAACCGGCGTAAGCCGCTTTTTTTAAGTCCATTCTTTCGGATATTATATGCTCGGCTTTCAAAATATTTCCCTGATTCGACAGAGCTCTTTTAATAGCCGATGCTAAAGATATTTTAATTCTGCCCGACGCGGAAGGCGGGGAAGATTCGGTTTTGCCTGCCAAAGCAATGCCGGAGGGTGAACTTGCGGCGCTTGAAGCATACGCCGTTTTGACGGCATTTAATCGGATTAAGGTTGAATAGTTAAATAAACAGTTTGCAATAATTAATAAAAAAACCGTTTTTATATAAATTTTTATAGCCACGCCGCTATTTTTCCTCGTCTTATACTGCCACCTTAATTTTGTTTTCTTAAATATATATCTTTAATATATTAATGGTTTTATTTCAATTTTAAGCCGTTAGTAAAACCAAAAAATACCGGTATGCTAATTTATGTTAAATATTATATTTTAAAATTGTTTGTGTCAAGCGCCCATTTCTATATTTATGTTTATTTATTGACATTAGCACAAAAATGATATTAAAATTATATATATAATATCTTAAATCACCGTTAGAAACTATTGAAGTTGTTTCAACATAAAATAAAAATACTGGATTACCGCTTCGCTCTCGTGTCTGACGACACTCGTGAAGTTTCTTTGAAACTTTCCCGCGTACGCGGGAATGACACCCTTTGGGTGAAAAGTTAAATCCCAGCATTGTCATTCCCGCGAAAGCGATATTTTAGCCCACGTTTATCAAAGCATGTCTTTGATGTGGACTAAAATGCCAGAAAAAGAAATTTCTAACGGTGATTTAAGGTAATATATGCGTAATTGCATAGTATATTAAAAAATATGTCGATAAAGAAAGTCGAAAAGGTTAAATCTATGAATGGCCAGATAGAGTTTGGCATGACGGCAGGCAAAATAAGGCATTATATACGATGAAAATAAGGGTGGATTTAAGCAGTTCAGCCAAGGACGACAGTTATGACATTTTAATAGGTTCGGGGATTGTCAACGCGGAAGCCGGCGGCGAAGTTATAGATGTTATTAAACAGGCAGGGTTAAAAGGTCGGGCATGCGTTATAACTACGGAAACGGTGAACGGTTTATACAGCCGGCTTCTTAATAACTTTTTAAAAAATGCTGGTATCGAACCGGTTGTTTTGGTATTGCCCGACGGCGAAAGCACAAAAAGCATTAAGTATCTTTCCTATATTTACGATGAACTTATTAAAAACAGGTTCGAAAGAGGGGAATTTATAATCGCTTTCGGCGGCGGCGTTATCGGAGACCTTGCCGGTTACGCCGCGGCAACATACTTGCGCGGGATAAATTTTATTCAAATTCCCACCACTCTGCTTGCGGATGTCGATTCAAGCGTGGGCGGAAAAACCGGCATAGACCATCCGGGCGGCAAAAACCTTATCGGGGCATTTTACCAGCCGAAATACGTAATTATAGATGTTAATTTCCTTGATACCCTTCCCGAGCGCGAGCTTAAAAACGGCTTTGCCGAGGTTATCAAATACGGAGCCGTTTTAGACGGGGAATTTTTTATATACCTTGAGAATAATTACGAAAAAATCCTTTCCCGGGACAAAGACGGTTTGACGCACATTATCCGCAGGTCATGCGCTATCAAAGCGGATGTCGTTAACAAAGACGAAAAGGAGGCGGGACTCAGGTCGGTGCTAAATTTTGGACACAGTCTCGGACATGCCGTTGAAACGCTTTATAACTACGAAACCGTTAAACACGGCGAGGCAATCGCGATAGGAATGATATTTGCTTCTATGGTTTCCGAGGATTTGGGTTTTTGCACGGGCGAAACCTTAAACAGGATTAAAACGCTTATTAAAAATTCTGGTCTCCCCGCTAAAATTCCGGGCTTTACTCCGGTAGAGTATATTAACGCAATGAAACTCGATAAAAAGGTAGAGAGCAGGTTAATCAAATTTGTTCTCGTAAAAGAGATCGGCGGGTTTGTTTTTAAAGAACTGGATTTTGATTATATCTATGAATTTCTAAAGAAAATTTTGTAAAAAATAAAAAACCCTTAAAACCGGAAACGGAAAAGTCAACCACCCGCGCCCTAACGGGCGGGGCTTGAAAGAGCCGGTTGATTAGAGGGCTGCTATGCAGCAGAAGTTATCTTTGAGAACCTTAAAGGCACTCACCTTCGGATGTTGCGCAAGTCCGAAGCACTGAGGCTCGTCGTTAAACAGTCTTGAGAGGGTAAGGGACAGTGCGGCGAGCTTAAAAACCGAAGGTAACAACCTCGATGCGTCCTTAACTTCACCTAAAGGAGGTTCTAAAAACATTATGTTAGTTTATGTAGTGAATAAAGACGGCAATCCGTTAATGCCGTGTAAGGAAGCTAAAGCAAGAAAATTATTAAGAGACGGTTCAGCAAAAGTGATTAAAAGAACCCCGTTTACGATTCAATTGAACTGGGATTGCGAAAACAATATTCAGCAGGTAATCTTAGGCGTAGATTCCGGTTATAAGAAAGTCGGCTTATCCGCCGTATCCGAAAACAAAGAACTGTTCTCTTCGGAAATCGAATTAAGAACGGATATTAAAGATTTACTGACGGAACGCAGACAATACCGCAGAACCCGTAGAAACAACTTATGGTATCGCAAACCCAGATTTCTTAACAGGGTTAAAACTAAAAAATCCGGCTGGTTTGCCTCGTCTATCAGGCACAAGCTTGACGGACATATTAAAGCCGTTAATTTCGTTAATTCCATACTGCCGGTATCAAAGGTCGTCGTCGAAACCGCCGCTTTCGATATTCAGAAAATTAAGAACCCCGATATAACGGGCGCAGAATACCAGAACGGCGAGCAGAAGGGATTTTGGAATGTCCGTGAGTATGTCTTACACAGGGACGGACATAAGTGCCACGCCTGCAAGGGCAAATCAAAGGATAAAATCCTTAATGTTCACCATGTTGCACGCAGAACGGACGGCGGGACGGACAGGCCTGACAACTTAATAACCCTATGCGCGACCTGCCATAAAGATTATCACGCCGGCAAGATAACGCTGGATAACATTAAACCGTCTAAAGAGTTGAAAGCCGAAGCGTTTATGACCGCGGTCCGCCGGAAATTAATTAATATTCTTAAAGAATTAGGATATACGGTAAGCCATACTTATGGCTATCTTACTAAATCGGCAAGGATAGCCTTTAAGCTTGCAAAAAGCCATATCAACGACGCTTTCTGCATAGCGGGAGGACAGCCTCAGGAAAGAACGGAAAACAGCTACCTTATTAAGTTCTCACGCAAGTGCAACAGGTCGTTATTTAAGGCTAATTTGCTTAAAGGCGGTTTGCGCAAACGGAATACTATTAAGCAGGCTTTCAGTTTCCGAAGGTTCGACAAGGTATTATACGGCAGCATAGAGTGTTTTATACACGGCTTAAGAAGTTCGGGATACTTCGATATAAGGACATTAACGGGAGAGAAAATCGGCGCTTCGGTTAAATATAACAAATTAAGGCTGGTAGAACACTTTAAAACATGGAGGATATCCATTTCTATTTGCTAAAAAACTTTGTTTTTTAAAACACAAATAGAAATATTCCCCACCCTTACGGATGGGGTCTCCGAGATATGAAAATTTGGATGAAAAAAACGGATGATGAAAAAGCAGGTAAAAACGGTGAAAATGGAACAGGCCGGAAAAAGGATGAACTTGAAGGTTTTACCGAGGAATATATTTCGTTTTTAAAGATAGAAAAGGGGTTAAGCCCCAATACCGTTTCATCGTATTATCTCGATTTAATGAAATTTCATAAATATGTAATGAGTAAGAAAGTTGATTTTAAGACATTACCCTCCTTATTTTTTCAGGATTTTTTAGGTTATTTGGCACAAGCGGGGCTAAACGGAAAGACAAGGGCAAGGTTTTATTCCTCGATAAAAGGATTTTATAAGTTTTTATTTAAGCGCCGTATAATAAGCGAATTTCCGTTTAAGGATATAGAATATCCTTTTGTTGCCAAAAAACTGCCCGAGTTTCTTACGAAAGATGAAATCAGCCGGATTTTAAATGTCGATTTTAAAAATGGTAAAAACGGCGGGAATAAAGCAAACGAGGGTTCAAATTTTGAAAATATAAGGAATAAAGTTATTTTAGGGCTTTTATACTCAAGCGGTTTAAGGATTTCCGAGCTGGCGGGAGTAAAACTTGAAAACTTCAATTTTGACTTGAATTTTATAAGGGTGCGGGGCAAAGGCTCGAAAGAAAGAATCGTTCCGTTCGGCATCCCGGTCAAAGAGGCTTTAAAGACCTATCTGCCGTTAAGGCGGCGATATGAAAAATCCGGCAAAAGTTATATGTTTATTACAAAAAACGGACTTTCCTTTACAAGACAGGGATTATGGAAAATAATTAAAAAGGCGGCGCTCCTCACAGGCATAGATAAAAACATTACGCCCCATATGTTAAGGCATACATTTGCCACGCACCTTTTAGAGGGCGGGGCAGATTTAAGGTCTATTCAGCAGATGCTGGGCCATTCAAGCATATCCACAACCGAAATATATACCCATACGGACATATCGCATTTAAAAGCGCAGCATTCCAAGTTTCATCCGAGGAATAAATGAAAAACAGGGAATGACCGAGGTTAAACTTGACGCCGAAAGACTTAAAAGAAAAAATTGCATTAGAGTATAAATCCTTAAAAGACGACCTGCTTAATTTTTCCTCTTTTCACACGACAAAAAGAATATCCCTTTTCTTCGATTCCCTCATTATAGAGGCATTTCCCGATATTAAAACACAAAACGACTTTTGTCTTATAGCAGGGGGCAGTTATTCCAACCTCGAACTATGCCCTTACTCCGATGTCGATATTATGGTAATTACGCGGGACGGGCTTGCTCTGGAGGATGTTTCGAAAAGACTTAAGGATTTTTTTTACCTCTTTTGGGACGCATCCGTCGATTTGGCTCAAAGCGTTAGAACCGTTAAAGAAGCGATAGGTTTAATGAAAACCGATTTTAATACATATACATCATTTATAAATGCCAGATATATAGCGGGAAATAAGGAATTATACGACGGGTTTAAAAACGAGTTTAAGAAGATAGACGCTTGTTCCGTTTTTTTAGTCGAACTTATGAAAAGCTTAAGGAGGAGAAGATTAATTAATGTGATGGCCGATAATGATATATTCCTTCTTGAACCGGATGTTAAAGAAGGAATAGGAGGGTTAAGGGATTACTCGTTTTGCGAGTGGGTTTATTATATTGCAAAAAAACCCTTTGCTCCGCTTAATTTTCTGCATAACAATCCAAATATAATAAACTATGAAAATGAAATTTTATTTAACGGCGGCGGGAGTCGGGATAACGCTCAGGGCGGCAATAACAACGACAGGTATAATAATGCGCGCGCTTCTCGCGGCGGGGGGAACGGGGAAGAGATAATAAGCGAAACATTTAAGCTTATGCAGTTAGACAGTTCTTTAAATGCCGGGGATATTATAAATCTTTATAACGGAAAAGAATTTATATTAAAGGTCAGGGTTATGATGCATTTAATAGCTCAAAAAAAGTTAGACAGGCTTACCTTCGATATTCAAGAAAAGCTTTCCCATGCTTTTTATTATAAAGACGGCAAGTTTTTAAATAAGATTGAATATTTTATGCATGATTACTATATAAATGCCAAGAATATACATATTATTTCAAGGCTTATAATAAATTTTTTGATAAAGCCGGAGGTTTTAGTTCAAAAGTCAAGACAGCTTTACAATCTAAATATTGAAAAAAGCGTCAATCTCGGCAATAACCTGTATTTTGAAAACGGTTTAATTTGCATAAGGGATAGAAAGATATTTTTAACGGATGTTAAAAATATCTTCAGGCTGTTAGATGCTTATCAGATAACCGGCGAAAGGCTTGATATCGAATCTATAAACCTGCTGAAAATAGCCTGTTCCGCTCATAGAAAGTTAATAAAAAATGATGACTATGCAAAAAGTTTTTTTATTAATCTTTTAAAAAAGAAAAAAAGGGTTTATCAAACTCTTTTGCTTATGCATGAAACGAAAATTTTAAGCGCGTTAATACCGGAATTCGAAAAAATAGATTCGCTTTCGACAAACGATGTTTATCATGTTTATACCGTTGATGCCCACTCCCTTAACGGAATTCATTATCTTGAAGATATGGTGAATTTAAGAATCAATAAAGATTTAAGGGAAACATTCGAACATCTAAAAGACGGCGACTTGCTTATTTTGAATTTCTCTCTCCTGCTTCACGACATCGGAAAGGGGTATTCCGCCCATCATGAGCAGGTAGGCTCTAAGATTGCCGTAAAGGCGGCAAAAAGGATGGGTTTTGACGAAAAATCGCAAAATTGCGTAAATTTCTTAATATTAAATCACTTTCTGCTTCCGCTGACATCCGAAAGAAGAGACATACACGATCCCGCAACAATTAAATCTATTTCATATACCGTTAAAGACATTAGGCATTTACAATTTTTATTTATAGTCAGCCTTTGCGATTCGATGGCCGTTTCCAAAACAAGGTTTAATTCATGGAGAAAGATGCTTTTGGTGGAACTTTACGATAGGACTTTAATGTTTTTGAAGAACTCGGAGGAATATTTCAGGAACGATTTGTATTATATAGACATGATATATGAATATGTATCGCAATTCGTCGGAAAGAGGGGCTATAACTTCCTTAAAAACATAACCGCGGGCAATCTAAAGGGTTTCATTAATGACTATATCGGTAAATTTTATTCGGCTACCAGATATTTAATGAGGGAAAGCCCGGAAAATATACTTCTTCATTTAAAACTATTTTCTAAAATCACCGATAAGCATAGATTTAATTTTATGGCAAAAGCGCATATAGAAGAGGATTATTATGAAATAGTTATTTGCGGAGAGGATAAAAAAACAATTTTTTCGGATATAACCGGCGTGCTTTCTTATTTCGATTTTAACATAATGAGCGCGGATATTAATACAAGAAGGGATGGAAAATTTATAGATACTTTTTTTGTAAACCATATTTATAAGAAGGTTGACGGAAAAATAGATTGGCATAAGTTAAGGAATACCTTTTTTAATGTTTTTAACGGCAAGGTATCGTTGTATGATATGTTTAAAAAAAAGAGGCAAAATGAGGGGTTGTTTAAAAAGAGCGCTCCGCATGTTTCTAACTCGGTCGAGATTTATAATAATCTGAGCGATGAATTTACCGTAATAGAAATTCAGGCATTGGACAGAAAGGGTTTATTATACGACATCGGAAGGATTTTTAACAGGTTCGACATAAATATTTTTGTTTCAAAGATAACGACCCAGGGTAATAAGGCATTCGATACTTTTTATGTAAAAGACAACGGGGAAGGCAAGATCAAAAGTCTATTAAAGATTCGGAATATTAAAAAGGCGGTCATAGAGGAGTTATAAAATTTTTATCTATCAAATTTTTATTCCTTAATTTTGCAATAGAAAATATTTAGATGTTTCTTTTATATGTAAATACTGGATTCCCGCTTTCGCGGGAATGACACCCGTTGGGTTAAAGTTTAAATTCCATTATCGTCATTCCGAAGGAAGCAGGAATGACACCCGTTGGGTTAAAGTTTAAATTCCATTATCGTCATTCCGAAGGAAGCAGGAAAGTTTCTTTGAAACTTCACATATCGGAGGCACGCGTT
>JAJYQZ010000334.1 GCA_021794335.1 bacterium | reverse complement strand
AAGCAAGAGCGATTTCGGAGCATAAAGTAACGAGGCTCGTTCCGATTAATTATGTTTCGGCAAGCGGGCTGATGGCAAAAGTAAAATCGGTCTTAAGTTCGCAGGGCAGGGTTATTTACGATAAATCCCTTCATTCTTTGCTTATTACTGATATCCCTAATCACGTCGCAAAAGCGGTAAGATTAGTGAAAATGCTTGATAAAAGAACCCCTGAAGTCGAGATTGTCGCAAAAATGGTGGAGGTCAGCAAAAACTATTCCAACCAGCTGGGCATAAACTGGAACGGCAGTTATCTCGGCTCGGCTCCGACTTCTTCAAATGCCGCGGTATCGCCTAATTATTTCAGCGGAGAAACCACCGGAACGCCTTCGGGTCCGGGACTGAGCCCGACGCTTACGACGCAGCCCTCGGCAGGAACTTTTACGGTCGGAATATTAAACTCTTATGCCAGTATAAACGCTACGCTTCAGGCGCTGGAAAGTTTGTCTAAAGCAAAATCCATTGCTTCGCCTAAAGTAGTCGTTCTTAATAACCAGACCGCAACTATAGAAAAGGGCCAGACGCTTTATCTGCCCGGCGTAGCCGGAGTCGGCGCTACAGCCGCTCCGCAGGCAATTACCGCGCAGATTTCGCTTCAGATTACTCCCCATATTATGGCAAACGGAAACGTAAAACTCGTTATAAACTCGTCGAATAATACGGTCGCTCCACCCGTTTCGGGCGCGCAGGCTACGCTTGATACGGAAAGCGCCAATTCCACCGTTATAATTAAAAACGGACAGACTGTGGTTATAGGCGGAGTTTATCAGATGAGCAAAACCGTTACTAATAACGGAATTCCGGGGCTTATGAGCATTCCTCTTCTGGGCTGGCTTTTTAAATCGCAAAATATAAGTTACTCCAAGGACGAGCTCATGATATTTATTACGCCGAGAATAATAAACAGCTAAATATTGAGAGATAAATATTTATTAGAAAAAAGGAATGTAAAAAAGGTGTCAGAATTCAATTCTGACACCTTTTTCCGTTATTTTAGCCTTTTTTTTATTGTGTTTTTTTGATAAAATTAACCAATGTTGATAGACGTTCAAAATTCAAAAGATAAAAGAGGCATAGCAATAGATAAAGTCGGTATAAAAAACCTGCATTATCCTATATCGGTTCTCGATAAAGCAAAATCATTCCAGCATACCGTGGCAGACATAAATATGTACGTGGACCTTCCGCATTATTTCAAAGGGACGCATATGAGCCGCTTCTTAGAGGTTTTAAACGAACACAGGGGCGAAATAAGCATAGTCGGTTTTCCCGATATTTTAAGGAAAATTAAAAAAGTTTTGAATGCCGGTTCGGCTTCCGTCGAAATGGAGTTTCCTTATTTTATAGAAAAAACCGCTCCCGTCAGCGGAAAAAAAAGCCTGATGGAGTATATCTGCTATTATAACGGAACTATAAAAGACAGAAAAGCAACTGCGCCGAAACAGGAAAAAGCATCGCGAGCTGAAAAGTTGTCAACGGAGATAAAGGTGTCAGAAGCAATAAAGGGGTCAGAATTCAATTCTGACCCCTTTATTGCTAATAAGAAGACTTCCTCCGGCACTACCTGCACCGATGAAGAAAGCGTAATAATAATCGGCGTCAAGGTGCCGATAAACACCCTCTGTCCGTGTTCCAAAGAAATATCTAAATACGGCGCGCATAATCAGAGAGGCGTCGTTTCGGTTTCGCTGGAGTTCGATAAGCTGATATGGTTCGAGGATATAATAGCCGATGTGGAATCGTGCGCAAGCTCTCCTATTTATTCGCTGTTAAAGAGGGAAGACGAGAGGTTCTTGACCGAACATGCTTATGAAAATCCTATGTTTGTCGAGGATGTGGCAAGATGCGTGGCGGGAATACTCAAAAAGAATAAAAATATTAAATGGTTCAGGGTGGAAGCGGAAAACTTCGAGAGCATACATAATCATAACGCCTATGCGATGATAGAGGGTAAGAATAAATAAAGGGGTCAGAATTGAATTCTGGCCCCTTTATTTACAATTCTGACACCATTATTTTAGATTACTTACTTATTAATGTTATCCGGAGGTAAATAAAAATGCTTAGATTTTTGACTGCGGGCGAGTCCCACGGCAAGGGGCTCGTTACTATAATAGACAACTTTCCTGCGGGCGTTAAAATAAACGAAGATTTTATAAACGAAAAGCTGAGACTCAGGCAGTCGGGCTACGGAAGGGGCGCAAGGCAGAAGATAGAAACGGATAAAATAGAGTTTCTTTCCGGAGTCAGGGGCGGTTTAACGACGGGCTCGCCTATTTCGTTTTTTATAAAAAACAAGGATTACGAAAACTGGCGGGACAGGATGGACGCCTTTAAATCCGTTCCCGAAGAAAGCAAAATCCATACTCCGAGGCCGGGGCATGCCGATTTTGCCGGTTCGATAAAATTCGGATTAGACGATATAAGAAATGTTTTGGAACGTTCGAGCGCAAGGGAAACTGCGTCGAGGGTTGCGGTCGGGGCGATTTGCCAGATATTTTTGAAAAATTTCGGCATCGAGTTTGCTTCGGCGGTGCTTAACATCGGCGGGGCGGGAATTGATGCGGCTGAAATTCCGGGGGGGAAAAAGGTGTCAGAATTCAATTCTGACACCTTTTTCCCCCCCGACCTTTTCGACGAAACGATTATGCGAAATATCGAAAATTCCGAACTCCGCATGCCTTATCCCGAACATGAAGAAAAGGCAAAGGCATTTATCGACAAGATGAAAGCGGAAGGAGATACCGCAGGCGGGCTTATAACCGCCCAGGCAAAGGGCGTGCCCGTAGGCCTCGGCAGTTTTACCCAGTGGGACGAGAAATTGGACGCCCATATAGCGATGTCCGTAATGAGCGTCCAGGCAATTAAGGGCGTCGAAATCGGCGCCGGAGTAAAATCGGCTTATCTGAAAGGTTCGGAATGCCACGATTCGATTTATTACGGCGGCGCCGGCTTTTACAGAAAAACCGGCAATGCCGGAGGCATAGAAGGCGGAATGTCGAACGGAGAAATAATAAGCGTAACCTGCGCGATGAAGCCCATACCTACTTTAATGAAACCTTATCTCGATACCGTAGATTTAAATACGGGCGAAGCAAAAAAAGCCTTTCTCGAAAGGTCGGACGTATGCGCCGTTCCTGCCGCGTCAATCGTCGTCGAATCCGCCCTCGCTTTTTCTATATGTTATTTTTTCTTAAAAAAATTCGGCGGCGACGGTTTAGCGGAGATTAAAGGAAACTATGACGGGTATGTGAAAAAATGAGGGTTGCAAACTTGATTTTTATTTACTTATTGAATATAATTTAAGATGTTTATAGTCGATGTTAATACTAATAATAGATATTAAAATAAACGATAAATTATGAAAAAAACAAACGCAGAAGCCAAGATATATGATGCATTCATTAAAAATTTACATCCTGAATATATAACAGATGCGCAAGGCAATAAAAAGTCTGTCGTATTATCTATGTCCGATTTCGAAGAATTATTAGAAGATATTAAAGACCTTGAAATTGTAGCAGAAAGGATAAACGAACCAACCGTATCGCATGAAAAAATAATTACAGAATTAAAACAGAATGACATCTTATAATGCTTATAATATTAGATGGAAAAAGTCTGCAAAGAAAGAATTGTTAAAGATAGACAAATCTATTATTCCGTTAATAATTACCGCAGTTGAAGATTTAAAAACAAATCCCTTCCCAAATCAATGTAAGAAATTAACAAACAATGATTTTATATATAGAATTAGAGTAAAAGATTACCGTATTGTATATTCCGTTAGCGAGGATATCTTGACTGTTGAAATTATTAGGGTTAGACATAGAAAAGATATATATAGATAGAAAAAAGATTAAAAAATGAAAACAAATATAATATTAATCGGCTTTATGGGGGCGGGGAAGACGGAAGTCGGGAAGATTCTCGCAAAAAATAAAGGGTTTAATTTTATAGATTTAGACTGCTTAATAGAAAAAAAAGAAGGGGCGGTTATTACGGAAATTTTTAAAAAGAAAGGCGAGAATTATTTCAGAAATCTCGAAACCGAAATTTTAAAGGAATTAGATAAAAATAAATCCGATATATCTAAAATTTTTAAAAAATACACTGATGTAAGTAAAGATAAGGGAAAAGAAAAAGCAGTGAAAACTGTCAACTGCGAAAATTCCATAATGACCGGTAAAGAAAGTAAGAATTGGGTAATTTCTACCGGCGGCGGTATGCCGGCATTTAACGGCAACATGAAACTGCTTAAAAATATCGGAACTACTATATATTTAAAAGCGAATTCAAAGACTATTTACGAAAGGATAAAATCCGAAACGCACAGACCGGTTTTAGGGGAAAAAGGATTTACCGAAAAGACTGTTTCCGATAAACTTAAAGAAAGGGAGAAATTTTACGGGCAGGCGGATATGACGATATATACCGACGGTTTAACGACGCATGCCTCCGCTGAAGAAATAGAGATTTTTTTAAACTTTTATTAAACCAAAAAGAAAAAGTTAAAGTTTTTAGAAAGCTATGACGATTAATAAATAAAAGGATAGGTTAGTTGTCTAAAATTTAAGATAACGAATATAAAATGTAAAAGGGGGTGAACGAATTAATACCGAAATTAATGTTTTCGAAAAAGGAGGACGTTAATCTATTCGAAAAAAAAGTTGCAGTTTATCAGAGGTTAAAAGTAAGTTAAGTAAAACTTAAAAAAATTCATTAATGTAAAACTAATTTAACAATTTCGGCACGGATGCCGGAATAATTTATCACGGAGGATAAAATGTATAACGGTCTATTCATCAACTCAAATCAGTCTGCAGATATTGCAACGAACAATCTTCAAAACACCAACAACCAGTTGGGACAGTCGTTAAACGAATTGTCCAGCGGCTTGCAGATAACGGGCGCTTGGGTTAACCCGGCAGGCTACGAAATAGCCCAGAGCTTAAACGCAACCAGCCTTGGTATTAACCAGGCAACGTCAAACGCCAACAACGGAAATTCGTTAATTAACATCGCTTCCGGTGCTCTTTCCACTATACAGGGGATGTTAGGCACTATGCAGACTCTTGCGACTAACGCAGCCAACGGGACAAACAGTACGCAGAACTTATCAGCGTTAAACAGCGAGTTTCAACAGCTTCAATCGGAAATTACGCAGATTGCGGATTCTACCCAGTTTAACGGACTTAATCTTTTAAATGCGGCATCAGGCTCTTCATTGACTGGTTCTATTAGCGCTTTTTCGTTTCAAATCGGACCTAATTCTGCAACCACGACTAATCAGATTTCAGTCTCTATTCAAGGTGTTACGGCAAGTTTACTTGGATTAACAAGCAGCGGTAATTATGTTACAACTTCATTGGCAGCGGTTAAATTGTCAGGAGGTACTTCAGCCGCAGCAGGTAACGCAAGTGCATTAATCGCTCTTTCGGCTGTTCAGGCGGCCATTAATCAGGTCGCCGGCATAAGCGGCCAGCTCGGTTCTTACCAGAACAGGGTTACGCAGATACTTGGAAACCTTCAGACCGAAGGAACGAACACTCAAGCTGCATACAACAACATAATGGACGTCAATTTCGCGCAGGAAATGTCCCAGTTTACATTGCTTTCTACTCTGGCGCAGTCCGGCGAAGCTATGCTTTCTCAGGCATCGATGGTTCCTCAGGGACTTTTGACCCTGTTGAAGTAAAATTATATAAACTAATGGGGACAAGCTAATGGGGACAGATTTCAAATCTGTCCCCATTAGCCCCCGCTAATAAAAGAAGTGATACATTATGGACCAGTTATCGTTAAACGTAAATGCGGTAAATATTGCTAACGGCAATAATGCATATAATACGGACAAGATAAATGAGTCTGCCGTAAATTCAAAAAATAATACAGCTAATCAAAATAACGACAATGTCGCGAACAATAAAAATATCTCCGCAAATCAAACAAGCTCGGCAAACAGCAGTGCCGAAAAAGAAAAAGAATTAAGCAAACAGATAGAATCGAATCTTAATCCATCCCCCATGCTGTCCCAGGCGATGCTTTTTAAGTGGGATGCAAGCGCAGGCGGTGCGGTTATTAACGTAATAGATTTTAAAACCGGGAAGGTTCTGGCGCAGATTCCGCCTAATTCGGTTTTAAAAATGATGTCGAATTACCAGAAAGGTTCTCTTTACAGCAGTAAATTATAATAATGTTAATTGAGGATAATGAGGGCGCAATTAATTGCGCCCTCATTATCAGAGGTAATATAAAATGTCTATATCTTCAACCGGCAGCAGTTTGACGCCAAGTTCTTATCCCAATCAGGGTCTTATAGTTATGGGAACAGGTCCTGAGTCGGGAATTAATTATACGGCAATATTAAATGCGCTTAACGAGGCTTTGTCTGCTCCTATTACGTTAATGCAGGCTCAGGAAACCCCCTTAAATAATCAGCTTTCCGCATGGCAGTCTATAGGTTCGGATATTTCTGCCTTAAGTTCGTCGGCTTCGGCTCTCGGTCAGCCGTCTCTGTTTCAATCATATAAGGCAACTTCAAGCAACACTTCCGTAGCGACGGCGACAGCTTCTTCTTCGGCAATTTCCGGAACGTATAACTTTACCGTAAATCAGCTTGCGCAGGCTTCGGAGATTGCTTCCCAGGGTATTGCGGCTACTTCTACTACCGTAGGAACGGGTACTTTCGGCATTACCGTTAACAACACATTGACAAACGTCAGCGTAACTTCGTCCAACGATACGTTATCGGGTCTTGCGCAGGCAATAAACAACGCAGGAGCGGGGGTAAGCGCCGCGGTTATCAGCGACGGAAGTTCTAATAACCCATACAGGCTTGTTTTGACAAGCAATACGACCGGAACGAACAGCGCTATTTCAATAACAAACGGTCTTTCTGGCGGAACGGCAAGCCTTAATTTTAACAGCACTGCTATTAATCCTACTTACTGGAACGGCACTCCGTCTTCGGGAGATACTATCCCGACAGCCGCAGGAACATATACCGGAACGGCAAGCCAGACATACACGTTTAAGGTCGGCGGCACCGGAACCGTCGGATCAAATGCCATAACTATTAACTGGACTAACAGCTCAAACCAAAGCGGAAGTTTCACTATTCCGTCGTCGGAAACAGGAACTACTTCTTATTATATAGACGGTTCGGGCAGTTCTAATTCGACTAACAGCGGAATAGAACTTTCGGTTACCGCGGGACAGACTTTAACCGCAGGAGATTCTTTTTCTTTGGATGCGTTTAATCCGACGATGCAGACGGCCCAAAACGCAATTATAGATTACGGAAATACTTATATTCAGAGTCAGACAGACACCGTTACAAATGCGATACCCGGCGTTACGTTAAATTTGCTTTCCGCCGGTTCAACCACCTTAACCGTAGGAATAGATACGCAGACTATAGATAACGCCGTAAACAGTTTTATTTCCGCGTATAATAAAGTAATAGGCGACGTGTCGGCACAAAATACCGTAACTTCGAGCGGTTCCGGAAATACTAAGAATTCGTCTCTTGGTCCGTTAGGCGGCAACTTTGCGCTTTCGAGCCTCGTTAATTCATTATACGGTTTTATGGGAAGCGAAGCCCCGACTCTTTCAGGTGCCGCCGGCCTTCCCTCTACTTACGGCATTACTTCCAACTCTAACGGTTCAGGCCAGTTACAGTTCAATACTTCGACTTTAAATAATATGCTTGCTACAAATCCCCAGCAGGTCCAGCAGTTTTTCAGCGCATTGGTTAACGGTTCTCCTACCGCGAACGGAGTTTCTATGGCAGGCGGAATGACGAGTTTTTTAAAAACATATACTAATCCGGCAAACGGCATCATACAGTTTAACGAACAGGAAATCAATACGGAAATTACGAACATGAATAACAAGATTTCGCTCCAGCAGGCTTTAGTGCAGGACCAGATGGGAATGTACACAAAACAGTTTTCTAGTTTGGAGTCTTACATAGGACAGATGCAAACCACGAACACGAGTATATCTAACAGCATAAAACAGATGATCGCAAGCGGCGCATAATAAGTTTTATTTATATAAAATAAATTTTAGGGAGGATAAATTTTTATGGATGCAATTTCTAAATACGAAAATACCAACGTTAACACGGTTGACCAGGGGACTCTTATTATTATGGCATATGAAGGAGCCATTAATTTTGTGAAGGAGGCTAAAGAAAAACTTGCGCAAAACGATTATGCCGGCAAGTCGATAAATATATCTAACGCCGTCTCCATTATTAACGAGCTTAACACAAGGCTCAATATGGAAAAGGGCGGGGAAACCGCAAGAAATTTAAACAAACTTTATACTTTTTTGTCAATCCATCTGACGACGGCTAACCTGAAGAAAGACGCCCATAAGCTTGACGAGTCGCTTAATATACTCCAAAATCTTTTAAACGGCTGGAAGATTATAATCGAAAAAGATAAAAAACAAAATGCCGGCGTTTCCAATGCCGGTATGTCTTTAAACGCTCAATCGGCCGCTTCCGGTATTTCAAATATGCCGGCCGCAGGCGGTATTGCCGTCTCTGTTTAATATGTCCTTTTAATGGGAAATAATAACGGTTATAATAGTATCTTTATATTCCAGACGAGAAGATTAGGCGATTTTTTTCAATCTATTCCGCTTATAGAAGCGTTAGCCTTCTCAGACGGAACCGGAGCAAAAAATATCGGCTTATTAATAGACGAAAACATATATAATATAAAAAATATTTTTAACGTAGGCATAAATTTTTTTACTTATGAAAGCCTGTTAATACCTCCCGGTATATCCGCCGAAAGTTTAAGCAGATTCGATTTGTTTTTATCCGATTTTACCTCTAAATACGAACTTGCAGTAAACTTAAACTACGATTTTACCAATTCTCTTTTTTTAAGTTTTTTTAAAGAGCAAAAAAGAGGTTTTATTGTACTCGACAAATCCTCTAAAACCGCCGGATCGATTTCGAGAAGCGCGGCGGCAAACTACCTTTTTAATATCGTAAAAAACCGCAGCCTCAACAGAATAAACATAGTAGATATATATTCGCTCATAGGAAGCGAAAAACCCGCCGAAATAAAGTCTTCATACGATATTATAAACTTAAAAAAACAGGTTAAAAACAAAAAAAAGCTGACGGACGGCAAACCTTTAAGAATTTGTATTTCCATAGGGGCGACGCATTCTAAAAGAGTTTGGCAGTCGAAAAATTATGCAAATCTGATTAAATTTCTTTCAGAAAACCTTCACTGCGAAATAATATTGGTCGGAACCGCGGAAGAATCTTACGCCGCCGGAGAAATAAAAAAAAACCTGCCTTCAGGCGTAAGCATTATGGATTTAACCGGAAAAACTAATTTAAGCGAGCTTATTTATCTTATAAAAGATTTCGATATAATTATAGCTTCCGATACCGGGACACTTCACATAGCGCAGATTTTTAACGTTCCGTCCGTTTCCGTTTTCACCGGCAGCGCAAATTTTTACGAAACGGGACCGCATATAGAAAACTCATACGTAATTTATTCTAAAATAGAATGTTATCCGTGTTTACAGCACGAAACGTGCCGGTTTAACTTTGCCTGCAAAAATGACATAAATCCCGAAAATGTTTTTGACCTGGTACTTATGCAGGTTATTAAGAATAAATTGTATCCGGCGTGCAAAGACGGAAAAATTCGTCTTTCTGAGATTAAAAAAAGAATTAATACAAACGTAAAGAAAGGAAATTTTTCTGTTGCCGTCTGCAAGCATATGGATTCAATTCACTTTTACCCCACGCATAAGCCTAAAATAAATAAAAACGAATTTGCTTCTGAAATATTAAAATTTTGCTGGCTCAACGTTCTTTCTAAAAATAACGCAACAATAGATAAAAATAATGTTTTGAGATATACGAATAAATATTATAAAATAGACAGGAAGTCGGCGGATTCTTTGAAACGCGAAATTTCATTCGTAAAAACCGTTTTTGAAAACGGACTGAAGTCCTTCGGCGGCGGAGAAGGAGAATCTTTATATTTCGAAAAATTTCAAGACGCAGTAAAATCGTTAGGTTTAAATTATAGCTATCTTAAACTTGCATGCGATTATTTTATAGACGAATTAAATTCGTCAGGCGCATCGAAAAGTTTTAACGATATAATTTTACTATTAGATAACGCCCTTAATATTTTAAAAATGTTTTAAAAAAATATGAAAATATGAATAATTCAAATATGAGCCGTAACGATTTAAATTTCGAGATAGTTCAAACAAAGGTTGCATCCGCTCCGTCTTTTAAGATTAACGGAATTACCGTTCATTCGGTTTACGACCCGGTTTCCGAAGGTCGGAAATTGGCGGCTCAGATTATGGATAGGATTAATTCGGAAGGAATACCGGATAAAATTATAGTTTTCGGATTAGGCGCGGGTTATCATATAGAAGCTTTAGCGGATTTATTAAAAAAAGACGAAAGCAAAATAAAAATAGAAGTCGTCGAACCCTCGGAAGAATCTTTCGGATTCATAAAAAGCAATTTCAACGTTTCCGAATTACCGAAAACTGTAAAACTTACCGTTTTAGATTACGGCTGCGAAAACGTTTATGCAGACGCTTCCGCAATTTTGCAAAAGCTGGAACTAGATAAGGGCAACATATTATTCTGCGAACTGCCTTCTTACAAGAAAATATTTCCCGAAGCATACGGCTTAGCTTATAAGCTTTACGGAATTAACCAGTTTTTTACTCCGTCTTCTTTCAAGGTATTAGTAGTCCAGCCAATGTACGGAGGCTCTTCCACAATCGGAAATTATTTGCACTCGGCTCTTTTGGGCCTCGGATACGACGCAAAAATACTCGATTTTTCAAAATTTTATGACGCATATAAATATATGGGGGAATTTACTCCAAACGAGGACCATGTAAATTCGTTAAAGCAGAGCCTTTTTAACCTTATGTCCGAAGCTCTTCTTTCTTCCGTTTTTAACGAACCTCCCGACCTGGTTATTTTTATGGCGCAGTCTCCGGCAAGCGAAAGAACACTTCTTAAGCTGAAGAGTATGGGCATTAAAACTGCATACTGGTTCGTAGAAGATTTCAGGACGCTTACCTACTGGAATACTATAGCCAAGAACGTCGATTATTTCTTTACCATACAGAAAGACGATTTTTTTGAAGAGCTAAAAAATATCGGCGCCGATAACTATCATTATCTTCCGTTAGCCTGCCTGCCGGATTTCCATAAAAAAATTACCGAAATTAACGAAGAAGATAAAATAAAATACGGTTCCGACGTAAGTTTTGCCGGAGCGGGTTATTATAACAGGAAAAACGTTTTTGCCCAGCTTATAGATTTTAAATTCAAAATATGGGGAAGCGACTGGTATGTCGGACTGCCTTTAAGCTTATTAATTCAGGAAGACGGCAAGAGGTTCACGGAAGAAGAAGCCGTTAAAATATATAACTATTCCAAAATAAATATAAATCTTCATTCTTCTATGTGGCACTGGGATATAAATCCAAACGGCGATTTTTTAAATCCGAGAGTTTACGAAATCTTAGCATGCGGAGGTTTTCAGCTTGTCGATAGGCGCAGGTATTTGGAAGGAGTCTTTGAAGACGGGAAAGATTTGGTCGTCTTTGAAACGGTGGACGATTTAAGAAAAAAAATAAAGTACTATCTTGCCAATGAAGAGGAAAGGTTTGCTATCGCCGCTCACGGCAGGGAAACTGCCGTTAAAAACCATACATATGAAAGCCGCGTCCGCGAGATGATGAATATAATACTTTTAAGTTCATACGAACAGATAAAATCTAAACTTGAAACCAGAAAGGAAAATATTTCGGGGCTATTGAAAGAAACAGAGGGAAACAAAGAACTTCACGACCTTATTATGCAGTTTTCGGATAAGAAATCGCTTTCTATTAGAGATATGGTCGAGCGCATAAAGAGCGGCAAGGGCAGGCTGTCAAAATCGGAAGCTATGATTTTAATGTTATGGGCGGTAAAATCAAAATTAGTCAAACTCGAAGGGCTGTAATCCGGCAATGAAAAATATAATCATACTGAACCTTACCCGCATGGGCGACCTTATTCAGTCCACCGCTCTTTTTAAAAAAATTAAATTAACCTATCCGGAAAGCCGTGTCAAACTTTTAATCTCAAACGAATTTGCCGAAATTGCACCGTTTCTGCCATATGTAGATGAGATTAAACCAATAGATTTTACTGGGCTATCTGAGCTCTTAAAAGCAAACAATTTCGAATTTAATTCTGAAGTTTTAAGAGCCTTAAACGCTATGTTCGACGGTATTTTAAACGTAAATTACGACCTGGCCGTAAATCTTTCACACGACGAATTCAGCGTATATTTCCTTTATATGTTAAATGCGTTAAAAAATATAGGCATATCGGTAACCCGCGAAGGAACCGTGGTCTCTAACGACGAAATGATTGCCTATATATTTTCTGCGGTTAAAAACAGAAAAGTAAGCGTTTTAAACCTCGTAGATATTTACGAAAGAACCTTAAGGATAAAGCGAGGCGGAAATAAAATACACGTAAACAGCATCTATTTAGATATTAAAAAAATGGACGGAGAACATAAAGAGCTTGAAGTTTTGAAAAAATACGGCATAGAAGGAAACGATACGGTCATTTCTTTCGCTATAGGAGCATCCACGGAACTTAAAAAATGGCGTTACGATTATTTTGCCGAATTAGCGAAGATGCTTTTATCCGGCAATCCAAAAATTAAAGTTGTTTTGCTTGGAGCAAATTACGATGTTAAAGCAGGCGGCTATATAGAAACTTCCGTCGCTGACGAAAGGCTTATAAACCTTACCGGCAAAACTTCGGTTTCCGACCTCGTTTACGTCGTCCGGCGCTCAAATCTTCTGATAACCCACGATACCGGAACAATGCATATAGGAGTCGCGGCAGGGACTAAATTAATCGTTATTTATACGGGAAACGTCGGTTTTTTGGAAACAGGACCTTATGCCGAAAACAGACTGCTCGTCGTGCCTGATATAGGATGTTTTCCGTGCGATTTTAATCTTAAATGTTTAAATCCGGTATGCCGGGAACTTATCAAGCCGGAATATATTTACGATATGTCGCTTATGGTTCTTGAAAAAGAAAGCGGCTATAGCGAAAAACTGTCTAAATATAAAAATACCGGTATTATTCCGTATCTGTCGAGATTCGATTCTAAAGAATTCATCGATTTTTTTCCAGCAGTAAAAATTAAGCTTAACTTTAAAGATTTGAAGCTGAAAATACTTAAATTAGCGTTAGAACATTATTATGAAGGAGATTTTTGGAATATAGACGAAAATGAAATCGAGCTTTTTCTTGACTGTTTTGAAGGCATAGAATATAATCTTAGCTTAGATGCGGGCGAAGAGCTAAAGTCGGCAGAAAGCCTTATCTCTTTATGCGAAAGAGGCATGTCGGAGACAAAAAAAATGATTAATCTGGCCATTCATGACCCTTTTAATTCTAAAAAAATAGAGGAATATACCGGCAATATAAAATCTATAGATTTTGAATTAAAATATTTATCTTCGGTTTACGACGACTTATCTTTGTTTAACCAGATTCACGTTATAAACCAGAACAGTTCCGTAAGCTACGATTTGTTCGGTCTTGCCGTCGATTCGCTTAAAAGTTATTCGAGATATAAACTTCAACTGAATATATTTAAAAAAGTTTCGTTAATATTTTTAGATAAGATAAAAAATCATAAACATTATAAACCGGAGGATTTGATATGAAATTATATGTTGACGGGAATTTGACCGATTCTGTTTCAAACGCGGGCAGTATGCACGATATTTTATATGGAGGCGACATAAAACGTTTTATTCCCGAAGGCAGGGTAATAAAAAACATAGTCATAAACGGAACACAATACGACGATTTGATGCTGAATGCCGATAAATCTAAAGCTTTCAAGTTAGGAAGCGCCGACGAGATTAAAATAACCACTATGAGCCAGCTGGAACTTTTAAACGGTTCTATTGAAGCCGCCATAGCTTTTCTAAACGAATTTAAAGCAGGCATAGTAAAAACGACGGATGAAATAAGGTGGGGAAACAGCGCCGGAGGGTTTAAAAATTTTTCAGAATACCTTAAGGGGCTTACTACGTTTATTCAGATTATGGAAAAAATATCGGAATTCTTAAAAATAGATTACGACAGCCTTGTTTACGGCGGCAAAAGCATCCAGTTTTATTTTAACGACCTCGAAAAAATTCTTTCTTCCGTTCTTTCGACTCAGGTAGAACAGGATTACGTCCTGCTTGCCGACGTAGTCGAGTTCGAACTTAAGCCTAATATAGAAATATGGGAAAATATTTTAAAAGATATGTCCGTTAAAATCAATAATAATCAAGAATAGATAAATTAATTAAATGACAGACGATAAATATAAAAACAAACGCATAATAGCCGTTACCGGGGTTCCCAGAAGCGGCACCAGCGCTATTACAAGAGGTTTAAAAGTTCTCGGCGTTAATTTAGGAAAATCCCTTGAGCCGGCAGATTTCGGCAATGAAAAGGGTTATTTTGAAGATTCGGATATAAACAACCTTAACTACGGTTTTTTAAAACTACTATTTGAGAGGCCCGATTACGCTATATTAGTAGATTTAAAAAAAATACCGCAACAGGTTGTAGATGCTTTTAAGGTATCCGCCAAAGCGTTTATCGAAAAACGGCTTGGAGAATATGACATTTTTGGTTTTAAAGACCCTTTTATGAGCAAGATTTTACCTATCTGGAAAAATATTTTTGCAGAACTAGGCGTAAATACTTCTTATGTTATTCCGTGCAGAAATCCGCTCAGCGTTGCAAGGTCTATTAATAAAAAAGGAAATATCGATTATATAATTGCTTACTATATATGGTTTAGCAGTATGCTTGCAACGGTTATATATTTAGCCGGAGAAAAAGTCGTTTTCGTCGATTACGACGATATGTTAAAAGACCCTAAAAAACAGCTTCAAAGAATTTCTGAATATCTTTCCCTGGAATTTGACCCAAACGGTCCGGAATTTTCAGAGTTTAGCGGCAGTTTTTTGGAAGAATCGTTAAGACACGGGCGCTTTAGTATGGAAGATTTAGAATCTAACACGGAAGTGCCGCCGAAAATAGTAGAATTTTATAAACTGCTCAGGAAATTATGTTTAGACGAATTAAAAATAACCGATATAGAAGTTATTACAAAAATTAAAAAATTCGTCAGTTGGATGTCCGAGTTGCGTTCGACTATATTTTACATGGAATCTACAATGGAAGCAATGGCAAAGCTAAATAATATGCTGATAGAAAAGAATGCAAAAATAGACGAATTAAATAAATTACTTCAAAATACAACTAGATAAATTAAGTATGCCGTCAATAAACAATCATGATTCCTGTATCGTATGGCACGAACATAAAATAAAAAGGAGAGACAGGGAAAAACTTAAAAACCAGAAAGGTTGCGTTTTATGGCTTACAGGACTCAGCGGATGCGGAAAAAGCACCATTGCCAATATGCTCGAAGAGAGGTTAAACGAAAAAGGCCGTCATACCTACCTGCTTGACGGAGACAATATAAGGCACGGACTCAGCAAGGGGCTGGGGTTTTCCGAGGAAGACAGGTTAGAAAACATAAAAAGGGTCGCCGAAGCCGCAAAACTTTTCGTAGATGCCGGAATTATCGTTATAGCATCGTTTATTTCGCCATTAAGAAAGCACAGGCATGCCGCAAAGGAAATAATAGGCTCCGGCGATTTCATCGAAATATTTATAGACACGCCTTTCCACGAATGCGTTAAAAGGGATGCCAAGGGCTGGTACAAAAGAGCGCTAAACGGAGAAATAGAAAGCTATACCGGCGTCGATTCTCCTTACGAAAAGCCGGAAAATCCAAATGTTCATATAAAAACGAATGGTATAAGTGCCGAAAACGGGGTTGAAATAATTATAGAAATATTATCGACGATAAATAAACTTTGATTTAAATATGAAAAATATAAAACCTAAAATATTAAATATTTTCGGCGAAAAAGCCGTAAACGAATCCCTTGCCTTCATTATTAAAGAGTTGGAATCGTCGGATTTTTTTAAATTTATCGTTCCTAAAGATTATATATTTCTGCCTTTACTTGAAGAAAAAATAAATCAAACCGGTTTGTTAATTTACACATTAAAAGAAAGTCCGGATTATATAGAAATTGCCGTAAAAAAATATCATGATTTTAATCTTTCTACCGTTATAAATCTTAAGGATAAAAAAGATTTTAACGAGTTAAGCGGTATATTGAAAAATATACCCGATTCTTCAATTAAGACATTATCGTTTAAAGAAATAACCGACGATTTGACTTACGAAGAATTGGAGAAATTATTTTTAGAGGCTTTCAGAGTTTTATCGCACGGTTCGTCGTTTTATATTGAATATATAGGGGCTGCGGTTTCTGAATACTTGCTAAAAGGATATATAGAATATGCCGGCTTTATAAACGTTTTTCCGATAGCTTCCGCAGGCGAATACGAACAGGGGAAAATCAAAATTAATTCTAAAAAAACTTGTTTAACGGACATATCTAAACAGCCTAAAAAAGTTTTAATAAATATCGACTTAAAACGACCCGAAAAATTACTCGAAAGTACCGTTTTAATAAGAGACCTGCATAATAAATACAATAACTGGGATTTATATCTCGTTTCGGACGACTGGAAATTTTTCGACGAAAATGTTTATTTAAAATACTGCTCCGCCGACCCTCTTTCGGAAAACTTCGACTATGTTATCTATATCGACGATTTTAACCCTTTCCCGGTTATAGATTATGAATTTAAAAGCCTTAACTGCCGCAAACCAGATTTATTTTATTCTCAGGAAAATCTGACTAATGTTCGTGCTTTTTTAGATAAGCATGGCATAGCTGGAGACGAATTTTTTCTTATTATGGATGCCGCTTTCATGGATATAAAAAGCAGGGAAAATATTTTAGAAAAATTTAAAACCGACTTTCCTTATATAGTTAAAATCGGCTTTAAAACGCTTGTTGCCGGAGAAGATTTTAACGATTTGACGCTAAAAGACAAAGCTTTACTTTTACAGCTTTCGTCTTTTTATGCAGGCGGGGGGTTTAATTATTTTCTTGCGGACTTTATGTACGTTCCATCGTATAATGCAGTTGCCGGCGGGATTAATTATAAAAGAGACCATAAAGCCGAGAGTTTTGACGTATCGGTAGTAATTCCAGTATATAATAATTTTAATTATACAAAGCAATGCATTTTTTCTATATTTAAGAATCATCCGCTTTTGAACTTCGAGATAATTATAATAGACAACGGTTCAACCGATAAAACAAAGGAATATTTTGCTAATTTTCAAGGTTTAAATAATTTTCGCTTTATACCAAACGATGAAAATTTGGGGTTCGCAAAAGCTTCTAATATAGGAGTAAAGGTTTCAAGATCGGAAAATATTTTATTTTTAAATAACGATACCGTAGTTTCGAAGGGAGCAATAGACGAACTTTATTATTCTATAACGGCAGGCTCCGCCAAATATTTAAAAATAGGCGCCGCGGGACCACTCCTTTTATATCCGGACAAAAAAATTCAGGAAGCCGGCATTGTTTTTTCGGAAAATTTGGTGCCTTACAATGCATATTCTAAAGCAGATATATCCGGATGTCTGCAATCCGATATCAAAAATACGATTTATATAAGGAGCTATAACGCGCTTACGGCGGCATGCCTTATGTTCAAAAAAGAAATATTCAAGGCGGCGGGCGGTTTTGACGAGGGCTATATTAACGGCTTCGAAGACGTGGATTTATGCCTTAAATTGGGCGAAGCGGGTTACAGGCTTATATTTAATCCGAAGAGCATAATATTTCATTTTGAAGAAAAAACGGCGGGCAGAAAAAAGCACGATATTGAAAATATTAACCGCTTTATGGAAAAATGGAGGCTTAAATATAAAAGAGATAATTATATATTTGCCGAAATGGATAATTTATTTATCTCTAATAAATCTAAAAACGACGTTTCTAAATATATTATTTCATTAAATAGGCTTAAATCCATCGATAGTGAAATCGATTTTCTGACTTTAAACAAGAATTATGAAGAAGCATCAGAACTTTGCGACGATTTTTTAAAATTAAACGAATATAATATAAAAATTTATAAAAAAAGAACAGAAATAAAACGAACTTTAGGCATGTTGGAATCTCAAAAGGATTTAAAATTATTGCTTAACGAAAAAGAAAAATTACTTTTTATTTACAGAACATTAGTAAATAATATAGTTAAACATGATAAAGACATAAAAATATCGTTAGACGAAATTGAAATCTATAAAGTATGGATAAAATATAATGAGCCTTCCGTAACGGAACTTGAAGTACAAAGAGCCTTTATATTCGAATTTAAACCGAAAATAAGCATTATTATACCTACCTATAATACTCCAAGAGAATATTTAACCAAGGCGATAGAATCCGTAATCAGCCAGACTTATCCAAACTGGGAGCTTTGCATAGCAGACGACGCATCTACGGAAATTCACGTAAAAGAAATTTTAAAATATTACAAAGAAAAAGACGAAAGAATTAAAGTTATATATAGAACCGAAAACGGCCATATTTCCAAAGCGTCTAACAGCGCGCTTTCCATTGCGACCGGAGATTATATAGCCCTGTTAGACCACGACGATGAACTGCCCGAATCCGCTTTATTTTTTGTGGTACAGGAAATTAACGAACATCCGGACGCAAAGTTAATTTACAGCGACGAAGACAAATTGTATTTCGACGGAAGCAGAGTCCTGCCTTATTTTAAAACCGACTGGAATCCAGCCCTTTTTTTATCTCAGAATTTTATAAGCCACTTAGGAGTTTATAAAAAGTCGATAGTTGATGAAATAGGAGGTTTCAGGCAAGGATACGAAGGTGCGCAGGATTACGACCTTGCTCTAAGATTTATAGAAAAAATAAAATACTCCGAAATCAGGCATATTCCAAGGATTTTATACCATTGGAGAATGACGGAAGGTTCTACCGCCGTTAATGTCGAAAATAAATCGTATGCGGTAACAGCCGCAAGAAAAGCAATTCAGGAGCATCTTGACAGAATGCATATAAAAGCTAAAGTAGTAGAAGCTCCATTAATACCTATTCATAATCGCGTAATTTACGATATAGATAAAAATCCGCTTGTAAGTATCATTATACCGACATATAACGGTTACAACATATTAAAAAATTGCATTGACGGCATAATTGAAAAAACCTCTTATAAAAATTATGAAATCATAGTCGTTAATAACAACAGCGCCGATGAACAAACTATTAAATATTTGGAATATATTAATGCTTTAGACAATATAAAAGTCATTGATTATAACAAGCCTTTTAATTATTCTGCCATTAATAATTTTGCCGTTAAATCCGCTAAAGGAGATATCCTGGTTTTATTAAACAACGATACGGAAGTTATTAACGACGACTGGTTAAGAGAGCTTGTTTCTCATGCCTTGCGTCCCGAAATAGGAGCGGTAGGCGCTAAGCTTTTATATCCGGATAATACTATTCGGCATGCAGGCGTTGTGACGGATAAATTTGGCGGCCATGTTAACGTGTTTCAGGGGCTTCATGGAAACGATGCCGGTTATTTTGGGAGAGCTAATTTATTGCAAAATTATTCTGCGGTTACAGGAGCTTGCATGGCTGTTAGAAAAAAATTATATGAAGATACCGGAGGTATGGACGATAATTTGCCTATGGCCTATAACGATATAGATTTTTGTTTGAAAATTATGAAATCAGGCTATTATAACGTTTATACCCCTTATGCAATTCTTTATCATTATGAATCTAAAACTAAAGAATATGATACCGAAGAAAAGGAACAGAGACTCAAGAAAGAGCTGAATTGCTTAACAAATAATTGGGGGCAGACGCTTGAATCAGATTTTGCTTACAATATTAATTTGAGCAAAGTTCCAGGCAGTTTGTTTTCGATAAAATTGCCTGAAGAATTCATTAGCGTTATTACGTTGTAAATTTCCAATATCGAAAATATAAAATATTTTATGGAAAAGAATTTATGTATAGGCGCAATTTTTAAAAATGAATATCCTTATATTTTAGAATGGATCGCATGGCATAAACTATGCGGTTTTGATAAAATTATTATAGCGGATAACGATTCGGACGATGGAACCAGAGAACTTTTGCAGGCGCTTGACGATTTAGGCGAAATTAATCTAATATATCAACCAAAAATTTCTGCCGTCAGTACTTCTCAATTTACCGCATACGACAGGATTGTAAATCAGTTTTGCCCCGAATGTTATGCTATTTTATTTATCGATGCCGATGAATTCGTTGAAAACGATGAAGACGATTTAAGTTCCGTTAATAGGACCATCCTTAGTTTATTCGATATTCCAAATGTCGGCGCTATAGGTTTAAACTGGAGAACTTACGGTTCTTCGGATAAAATGGTTTATGAAGACGATTACGTGGTAAAAAGATTTACCTGGCACAAGGATGATGAAAGCAAAGGATGTTCTATAAACAATCATTTAAAAACCATTTTTATCAGCAATCTGCTTAAAATATCCAATTATCATTCGCCTCAAATATACAACGGCAATTATATTTATTCAAACGGCGAAAGATTGACATTTTTCGGCGGCGCGATAGATGAGTCTAATCCTGTAGAAACGTATTTAAAAACAGGGTTATCTTATAAAATTTGCAAGGGGCCTCTAAGAGTGAATCATTATATTATAAAATCTTTTCAAGAATTTATGGAGCGCAAATCCCCTAAGGGACGCGCAGATAAAGTTCCTGCAGATGCGGATTACAACCCGAGGGATATTTCTTATTTTAAAAACGCCGATTTTAAAGATAACAATCGTTTAGTTTCCGAAAAAAAACTTTTACTTTTAGATAAAAAAGTACAATGTATTAAGGATAAAATAAATGCATACGGTTTTTACGATAAATATAAATGCGTTATAGAAAATGTAGATCAATTAGGTTTTTCAGGGTGGATAGCAAACATGAACGGTTTTTCCAATCATATTAAGATTAATGTTTTTGTAAATGGAATATACAGCGGTTATACGACTCCATGTTTTTATAGAAAAAATTTTATAAATTACGGCATTTCAGTTGACGGTATTGCCGGTTTTAAATTTTCTTTTCAGACACCATTAAAATCGGGCGATGAAATTTTCATACAAATACACGGAAGATTATTTCAATTTTCAAATGCAAAATATATAATGGTCTAAATAAAGTTATGATAATTGATGTCAAAAACAAACTATTTAGAGTTTAGCATAGGAGACATTGACAATGAAATTTAAAGAGTCTGCTCTTGCGCATTTTTACTGTAAAGGCGAAGGCTTGGAAATAGGCGGTTCGGCTCATAATCCATTCGGATTGAATACAAAAAACGTCGATTTTACAAAAGATATTACTAATTTTAAACAAGAAGAAATAAAATTATGCGGAGAATATCTGCCTGTCGATATCGAATCGCCCGGAGACGATATACCTCTTACTGACGATTCGATAGATTTCATAGTAAGTTCGCATGTCATAGAACATTTTCAAGATCCAATGAAAGCGCTTTTAGAATGGTATAGGCTTGTTAAAAAAGGAGGAATTATATTTATAATCGCCCCTCATAAAGAAAGAACGTTTGATAAAGACAGGCCGCGAACTACGATAGGCGAATTAATAGACAGGCATTCCGGCAAAATTAAGTATGATATCAATACGCATGAACATTATTCCGTCTGGATAACGGTAGATTTTATAGAACTTATAAATTATATGAATTATAACGGAATATTTCCAAATCCTGTTGTCATAGAAACGGTTCAGGATGTTGACGATAAAGTCGGCAACGGATTTACCGTTGTGATTAGAAAAGTTTAATTTTAAAATATAAACATGAATGAATTGCAATTTTTAAAAGAAACAATAAAAAATTCAGGCTTTTTTGATGAAGAATTTTATCTAAATTTATATGCCGACGTTAAAAATAGCAATATAGACCCAATCGAGCATTATTTAATATTAGGCTGGAAGGAAGGCAGATATCCTTCTTTAAAGTTTGATACAAGGTCATATTTAGACGCTTATCCAGACGTGAAAGAATCAGGAATGAATGCCTTATTGCATTACATTTTATTCGGCAAGAAAGAAGGAAGAAATGCTTTTGCAAATAATAGTAAATCAAATGGCGTTCAAGATTTGAAATTTATCATTTATGCACCGCCTTTTGACGAAAATAGCGGCGGCAATTTGGTGTTGCATAGATTATGCGATTTATTGAATAAACAGGGGGAACGCTCATATATCTGGTTATGGGGGGGGCAACCGCAACCTCACAAAAGCGGAATCTGTGAAAGATTCAACACTCCTTTTGCAAAACTTTCTGATTTGTCCGATAATACGATTGTTGTTTATCCAGAAGTTGTTAGCGGCAATCCCTTGATGGCAAAAAATGTGGTCAGATGGTTGCTTTATAAGCCCGGTTTTTTTACAGGAGAAGTCAATTATGGAAAAGACGATTTTTATTTTTATACCGAGAGAGTCTTTGTGCCTAACGGATTTAATGTTGAGGAAGATAATATTTTAGCCATTAGGTATTTGTTTAACGATATTTATAAACAGACAAATTTTGGAAAAAGAAATGGGAGTTGTTATATTCTTAGAAAAGGTAAAGGAAGAAAAATTATTCACGACTTAAAAGATTCTATTTTAATAGACGAATTATCGCATAAGGAAATAGCCGATATTTTCAATAAAGTTGAATATTGTATTTCCTATGATTTATATACTACTTATTCACAATATGCAGTTATGTGTGGTTGTAAGTCTATTGTTGTACCAGAAAACGGCATATCTAAAGAAGAATGGTATAATGGCGAAGAATCAAGATATGGTATTGCGTACGGATTTAATGATTTAGACTATGCTGAAAAAACTAAAGATAAATTAATTCTATATCTCAAACAACAAGAAAAAGGATCAGAAGATTATGTTAAAAAATTTATTGAAAAATGCAAAATTTTTTATAACATATAATCGGTTTTATTAAGAGTTGAAAATTAATTTAAAATTAATTACTAAAAAATAAAAAACTATAAAAACTATTTAAAATCAAATTATTTAAGTTTCTAATTATGGATTCGGGTTTTAATAAAAATAATGTTATTGATAATGTTAAAATATATTACTAAGTTGTTTATAAACAGGGGTTATTAAAATGAATAATATTAAGCTTTTTAAATCGCAACTTAACAATGGAAGACTTGAAGAGGCAAAAGACTTTCCTAGAGTTTTATTAATAGATTCTATAAGCTACTGTAATTTAAAATGTTCTATGTGCATTCATCCTAAAATGACTAGAAAAAAAGGTATTATGCCTTGGAATATTTTCACTAAAATTATTAATGAAATAGCCGAGGTTGATAAAAATGTGAGAGTTTGGATGGTTTTTTTTGGAGAGGCTTTAATATTGAAAAAGAAAAAACCAACAATATTCGATATGATTGCCTATGCAAAAATGAAAGGACTTTCCGATGTTGTGCTTAATTCAAACGCTAATCTATTAGATGATGAATGTGCTTTAAAACTTATTAATTCTGGACTTGATGCTATATATATAGGAATAGATGCTTTCAATTCTGAAACATATGATAAGTTGAGGATAGGAGGTAACTACGCGAAGACAGTTGACAATGTTTTAAACTTGATTAAATTGAGAAATAGAACGAAATTAAAAAAACCAGAGGTTGTTGTCCAGTTTGTTGAAATGGATTTGAATACTTATGAAAAGGACAATTTCACAAAATTCTGGTCTGAGCAAGGAGCTATTGTTAAAATAAGACCTAAAGTAAGCTGGGGAAATCTTATGGATGCGCCAAATCTTATTTTAGATAATAAAGAAAGATGGCCGTGCCACTGGGCAATGCAAACTATGTCTATAGCCGATGACGGGAGAGTGGTGTTGTGTCCGGTAGATCTTGATGCAAGAGTTGTCGTTGGCGATATAAAGAATTCATCGATAAGAGAAGTATGGAACGGAAAATTAAAAGAATTCCGCCGGTTTCATAATAATCATGAATTTCATTTGCTTCCCCCTATGTGTAGAGATTGTAGAGATTGGCAAGCCGCTATGGCTGAATATTATAAAGACGGAGTGAATATATAATATGTGTGGTATATGTGGATTTAGCGGTAAAACGGATTTTAATATTTTAAAAAAAATGGCTAATACAATTTTACACCGTGGACCAGATGAAGATGGTTATTATTCTGACGATAAACTAAATCTTGGCATGAGAAGACTTAGTATTATTGATATCGCTACAGGTCATCAGCCTATACATAATGAAGATAAAGGCATTTGGACTATTTTTAATGGTGAGATATATAATTTTCAAAACCTCAGGAAAGATTTAAAAAAAAAAGGTCATCAATTTTATACAGATCATTCGGATGTTGAAACTATAGTTCATTTATATGAAGAATACGGGGATGAGTTTGTCAATGAATTAAATGGTATGTTTGCAATTGCATTATGGGATAAAAAAAAGGAACGACTCTTGCTTATAAGAGATAGAATGGGGATTAAACCCATTTTTTATTCAATAATTAATGGTAAGATAATATTTGCTTCGGAAATAAAAGCAATTCTTGAGCATCCCGACTATGTTAAAAGTATGAATTACGAGGCTGTGTATCATTATTTTACCTTAAAAAACGTGCCGTCTCCCCTTACAGCTTTTGAAGGGATTTATTGTTTATTGCCGGGTGAAATGCTTGTTTATTCTGCCGGTAATGTATTAAAAAAAAAGTGGTGGAAGATTAGATTTTTAGAAAATAACAATATAAATTATATTGAAGCAAAAGATAAAATTTTAGTATTGCTTAAAGATGCCACAAGACTAAGAATGATAAGCGACGCTTCTTTTGGGGCATTTCTTAGCGGAGGTGTAGATTCAAGTGCTATAGTTGCACTTATGACAGAATTTTCAGATAAGCCAATTAAGACATTTTCATTAGGTTATGAAGATCAATTAAAAAATAAAGAAGCTGATTTATATTACGCCAGAAAAGTGTCTAAATTTTACAAAACTCAGCATTATGAATACATAATGCCTTATAATGAGTTAATAAATAATATAGAAGATGTCATAACCGCTTTTGATCAGCCTTTTTCCGGAACAATATCGACTTATTTTTTATCAAAACTCATAAAAAAGCATGTAAAAGTGGCATTGTCCGGGGACGGCGCAGATGAACTATTCGGAAGCTATCTCTCTCATAGAACAGCTCAACCTATGTATCATTTTAAAAGATTATATAAAAAAGTTAAAACAGGCGATATAACAAAAGAAGAGCAAAACCTATTGGCGCCGTGCGGCATTAAATTTATACAAGGTCTTTATGACATTTCAAATGGCGATGAAGCAACCTGGCGGTATAATCTTTATTTATTTACCGATTATGAAAAAAATAACCTTCTTTCTTATAATTTCAAATCAAAGTTGAAAAATACAAATACTTTTAAACTTATTAAAAAAAATTTTGAAGAGCTTACGTCCAGTGACCCTCTTAACAGAATACTAGAAATGGAGTGGAACACGCAATTCCCGGATCAAGTGCTTGCGTTTGTAGATTTCCTTTCAATGGCCCATTCTATCGAAGTCCGTTCCCCTTTTCTTGATTACAGGCTTGTCGAATTTATGTCAACTATACCAGGTGATATGAAAATAAAAAACGGAAATATAAAACATATATTAAAAGAAGCTGTTGAACCATTATTGCCGAAAGGAATAACTAATAGGCCAAAAGAAGGTTTTGTTCTGCCTATTTTTGACTGGTTGATGCAACAGATGAAAAATTTCACGTTTGATTTACTATCAGAAAAAAGATTAAAGCGACATGGATTTTTGAATAATGAAACGGTTCAATATATATTAAACCAGTATTATAATGGCAATATAATGTATAACGGCAGAATATGGAACTTAATGATGTTTCAGATATGGTGGGAAAAATATTTTTATAAAACATGAAAACGATAGATTTAAAAAAAGAAATTCGATATATTGAGCAGTATATTGCCTTAAGAAATAATTATAGTGATTTATTATTAACAAATCCAATAAATAAAAATGATACTTTAAAATGGTTTAAAAATAAAAAAATTGAAATAAGAGGCATTATTGAAAGAGAAGAATTGATAGGAATAGTAATTTTATATATTAATAAAGGCGGTGAAGTAACCATATTTGTTAAGGATAAACACAGGGGTTTAGGCAAACAGCTTATATCAATAGTAGAAAAAATTGCAAAGGAAAATAATTTGTGTTTTATTTATGCTTGGGTATTAAAAGACAACAATAATGCAAAAAAACTCTTTGAAAAGTGTGGGTTCTCCCAAGAAGGTGTTGAATTTAAAAAATATAATGAAATTTTATTCGAAGGAATTCAATATAAAAAATTTTTATGTTAAAAATTAATTTATTATTTTAAAGAGGAAAAATGGAAAAAAAGGTTATTCACACGCAGGAAGAATATAATATTAGACCTGAGGCAAAAGAATTTCCAATGATGTGCGTTATTTCTTTTGTTTATGTATGTAATGCTAAATGTCCTAATTGCCCATATACTAATTCAAATATTAGGTCGGATTATAGGGACAGATTATTTATGGATGAAAGTACTTTTAAAATAATTGCTGACCAGTGCGGAGAGTACGGTGCTTGGATAAGGATATCAGGCGGGGGTGAACCAATGCTGCACCCTAAAGCAGTTGAACTTATGGTTTATGCTAAAAAAGTCGGTGCAAAAATTGGACTTATAACTAATGGCTCAAAATTTACAAAATCCAGTATTACCAAGCTACTCAACGCCCAAATTGACGTTATAGAGTTTAGCGTTGATGCCGCTGATAAACTAACTTACGCAAAAGTAAGAAAAGGATTAAATTGGGAAAAATTGCTTAAAAATGTTGGTTTAACTGTTGAATTAAGGAATAAATTAAATAGTGCTACTAAAATAATCGCAAGTTGCGTAAATCAGAAAGGTGTTAATGTTGATGAAGTAGCATCTTTTTGGGAGCCTATTGTTGATAATTTTCAAAAAAGAAAATATTTGACTTGGGGTATAAATGATCCGTCAAATTCAGCTGACCCAAGTTTTTACCTTAATCCAGAAGAAATGATACCGTGCCCATTTATTTTTGAAAGGTTAAATATAGATTCAAGAGGAAAAGTAATGCTTTGCGGCCTTGATATTAAAGCTGAAACCGATATGGGGAATATACATAGCGATAAAATAAGAGATATATGGATGGGAGAAAAATTTCAATATTATAGAAATATTCATATTAATAAAAAAGCTTTAGATATAGAGCCGTGTAAGGACTGTCCCGATTGGAAATATCGTTCTTGGCAGCACAACTATTGGAAACTTATCAAAGAAGCTGAAGCAAAGCTTAATAGTAAAATTAACAATAAATAGTTTGTAATATAAGGTACACTAATGAGCAAAAAAACAATTGGAATTCTTCAACCCGGTTATCTTCCATGGCTAGGTTTTTTTGAACAGATGTATAAAAGCGACGTTTTTATAATTTACGATGATGTTAAGTACGATAAAGGCGGTTGGCGAAATAGAAATAGGATAAAATCAGCAAAAGGAATTGAATGGCTTACTATTCCGGTGCATGTGAGTCTTACAAACCAGCCTCTTATTTTAGATGTTTTAATAGATAATAAAATTAATTGGAGAAAAAAACATTTATTTTCAATTAAACAGAATTATTCAAAATCTTTTTTTTTTAGTGAATATATTTCTATATTCGAGGAAGCTTATTCACTTGAGTGGAAATATCTTATAGATATCGATATGTTTTTTATTTTAAAATTAAAAGATTGTCTCGGCATGAATAATAAAGAGATAATTAGGTCATCTTCTTTAAATATTAATGACAATAATACAATAGACAGGCTTGTAAAAATATGTAAGTTGTTTGATGCGGATATTTTCTATGAGGGGTCTTCAGGGAGGAATTATATTAATGATTCTCATTTTTTAAACAACGGCATAAAAGTGCAATATCAAGATTATAAACACCCTATTTATAAACAATTATATGGATATTTTATTCCATATTTATCTGTTGTAGATTTATTTTTTAATTGCGGAAAAGAAAGTCTTTCAATTATATTAAATAATAAAAATTAAATTAAAAATTGAGGTCAAAAAATGAAGACTATTTTGGTTACAGGCGGAGCAGGATTTATAGGGAGCAACTTTATAAATTATATTTATAAAAAATATTCTAATTATAGAATTATAGTTTTAGATGCTTTGACATATGCCGGAAATGTTGAAAATCTGCCGATAGATATTAATAAAATTGAAAATAATGATAATAGGATAATATTTTGGCACGGAAATGTTGTAAATGCTGAATTAGTAGATACTCTTGTTTCCGAATCCAACATTGTTATTCATTTTGCTGCTGAAAGTCATGTAACTCGTTCCATTTACGACAATTTTCTTTTTTTTCAAACCGATGTTATAGGGACCCAAACAGTGACAAATTCCGTTTTAAAATACAAAAAGAACATAGAACGTTTTATCCATATATCTACATCGGAAGTTTACGGCACTGCCCAAAAACCATTAATGAATGAAGAGCATCCGTTAAATCCCATGAGTCCATACGCAGCCGCGAAGGCAGGTGCTGATAGACTTGTTTTTTCTTACTGGTCAACTTATGATATACCAGCTATTATTATTCGTCCATTTAATAATTATGGTCCTTATCAACATCTTGAAAAAGCTATACCTAGATTTATAACAAGTTGTATTTTAAACGAATCAATAACTGTGCATGGTGATGGTAGTGCTTCAAGGGACTATATTTTTGTTGAAGATGTTTGTAAGGCCATAGATATTATAATGCACGCAAAAATAGAAAAAGTAAAAGGGCAAGTTTTTAATTTAGCTACAGGCATAGACAGGTCTATTATATCTATCGCTCGTGATATAATTAAATTAATGGGTAAAGACGATTCATTACTAACTTTTATCGGAGATCGTCCTGGACAAGTTATTCGGCATACAGGCGATATTGCAAAAATGAAAAATACATTTGGTTGGCAGCCAAATGTGTTATGGGATGAGGGTCTTCAAAAAACGATTGATTGGTATAAAGAAAATAGAAAATTCTGGGAGAAGCAGTTGTGGATGAGATCTGTGCCTATTATTACTAAAGATGGAAAGAGAGAATTACATTAATAATATATATAGAGTAGGAGTAGGATATATTATATATTACATAACATAGCAAACATTTTATCAGCACATTAAAATATAAAACTTTCAAAGAGGTGTCAATTTCTTAATATGAAAAATAAGATAGAATTTTATAAACATAATTTAAAAAAAGAAGATATACAATCTGCAGTAAATGTTTTAAAATCAATATTTTTAACCACAGGACCAAAAGTAAACGAATTTGAGGAAAAGTTTGCTGAGTATTTAGAAATTGAAAATGTTGTAGGACTTACCAGTTGTACGGCTGCGTTACATCTTGCGCTTTTAAGACATGGAATTGGAAATGGAGACGAAGTGATTACGACTCCTATGACTTTTGTTGCAACTGCTTCAGCTATTATACAAGCTGGCGCAAAACCAGTATTTGTTGATGTATGTCCAAAGAGCGGACTTATCTTACCAGATGACGTTGAATCTGCAATAAAGTTAAATAGTAGAATTAAAGCAATAATTCCTGTGCATCTTTATGGTAGAATGGTTGACATGAAAGGTTTTTCAAAACTTGCAAAAAGATATGGTGTTACGCTTATTGAAGATGCGGCTCATTGCATAGAAGGGAAACGAGACGGTGTGCGACCCGGACAATTGAGCGATGCGGCATGCTTTTCTTTCTATGCTACCAAGGCAATGACTTGCGGGGAAGGTGGCGCAATTGCATGCAGATCATCTGACGATGCATCTTGGTATCGGTCAGCGCGTCATCACGGTATATCAAAGAATGCGTCATCGCGTTATACCAAAAAATACGAACACTGGGATATGGAAATGATGGGTTGGAAATATAATATGGATGATATTCAGGCAGCTCTTTTAATTAATCAGATACAACGTTTAGATGAATACCGTGAAAAACGTCAAACTTTAGAAAATCTTTATCGTAAACTTTTAAGTGATATAGATGGATTAGATTTTATTGAAAATACGCAGAGCGATGAAATCAGCGGACATCATCTTTTTACCGTACTTTTACCGCATAAAATATCAAGAGATTATGCAATGCAGGAGTTACAAAGAAATGGGATAGGTTGTGCCGTTAATTATAGAGCTGTTCATACTTTAAAATATTTTAAAGAAACTTTTAGTTATAGACCGGAAGATTTCTCTAATGCATATGATATAGGAAATAGAACTATTAGTTTGCCGTTATACCCAAAACTTACAAAGAAAGAAGTTGTAAGAGTGTGCGAATCAATAAAGAAATTGCTGATTAATTCAATCTTTTTTCTATAGGTTAAATAGGATGAATTATTTGATATTCTGTTCTTTAAAGGCAATAAAGTGGCAATAAAGGGGTCAGATTTATTTATTCCATCGGCATGAATACGATAGCGTCAGGAAAGATTTGAGTTTTGGTCGCCGTTTGTAATGAAAGGAGGAATAATCGTCTTTGACGACGTGCCTAATTGGCCCGGTCCAAGCAGGCTTATAACCGAGTTGCCGAGATGGTTTCAGTATCTTCCTATTTCCGGAGTAAACATAGGTGAAACAAGCAAATGGGTTGTTATACAATAAAGGTGTCAGCAACTGTGTTATTTGTCAAGTAAAATATTTAATGTAAGTTATTGAAATAATTAATAAAATATAAAATACATTTTTTGGTTATTTTATTTCAATTTAATTAATTTTTTTCTATAAATTTCCAAATATTTTATTTAGCAGATAACATAGTTGCGTCCCACATTTTATCGTTTTTCATCATGCTGTTTAATATCGTTATTAATTTTCTCATGCAGGCGACTATAGCGACCTTTTTAGGTTTTCCCTTAGATACCGATAGTGTAAAATATCTTGTGTAAATTTCCAATGGCAAAATAGGCGCACCTCCTATAAAATAGTTATTGACCAAAATAACTTTAAATTAAAGGAGGCAACGCCAATGATGTCTTTGTCGGCGGCTTATAAAAGCAATGCTTTTATGCCGACAAAGATGTAAAACCAGTGTATCAGAAATCGTAACTTTATTCAAAGAGATTCAAAAGGAACCGTCTAAAATGTTTGAGCTAATAAGGACTAATATTAAAGAACAGGTCGGCAATTACATATCGGAGCTTTTAGACATAGAACTTAAAGACCATCTTAAAAGGAATAGATACGAGCGTTCCACCTGCACTGACCCAAACTATCGCAACGGTTCCTATGCCCGCCGTTTCTGCATTAAATCAATAGGCGATACCGCTGTAAAAGTTCCAACGGATAGAAAGGGAACTTATAAGCCTAAGGTGCTTCCCCGCTTCAAAAGATACGAAGACTCGATAAAAGAAGATCTAACCCTGATGTATTTAACCGGCATATCGACCCGCTCGTTATCCCTCTTGTCGAATAAATTAATAGGCAGGAAATTGTCTCCGCAGATATCTTTTTCCATGTTTATAAAAGCCAAAGGCTTTTATAAACATGGAAAAAGATATATCAAACGCCAATAAAGAGCTTATTTCCGCTATCGAGAAATGGAGAACGAGGGACTTATCCGCAGAGAATATAAAATATATCTATCTTGACGGCGTTAATTTTCATATGCGGATTAAGAAAATAGAAACGGTTCCGGTACTCGTAGCCATAGGCGTAGATATTAACGGTTACCGTTCCGTTCTGGGCTTCCAGTCCGGCGATAAAGAGTCAGCCTCTTCCTGGCGGCAGTTCTTTAAAGACCTTAAAAACAGGGGCCTAAACGGCTCATCGGTTAAGCTCGGCATAATGGACGGACTTGCCGGCTGAAGGTATTTAAAGAAGAATTTTATAATTCTTCGGTTCAAAGATGCCAAGTTCATCTTGCTAGAAATGTATTATCCAAAAGTGCCGATAAAGCACAAAAAAGAGGTTGCCGACGGCTTAAGGTCAATATTCTATGCCACGTCTGAAGATAAAGCTATGGAATTTTTTAAAGAATTTAAAAATAAATACGATAAGGATTTTCCGTCCGCCGTTAAGTCTTTATCCAACTCGATAGATTCTTCGCTAACGTTCTTTAAATTTCCTCAAGAGGACTGGATATCGTTAAGAACAACCAACATTATAGAAAGATTAAATAAAGAATTTAAAAGAAGAACTAAATCTATGATATGGAGTTTAGCGCTTATAAAGCCGAAGGCTTTATGCTAAACGGAATGATTAGCCGGGGAAAACAGTTCATATAATCTGCTTGCATTTATATCCATAAAAATGGAAGCGGCTTGGACGCATAATATTGTCGGGAAGGTGCAGCCTAATTTGCCTTTTTATAAAAAATTTACACAAAAAAGTTGACAGTATCAAAAAACGACAGTTGAAGACATAGTTAATTTCAAACTGGTATCTTCATTATAACCCATCCTAAAAGGATGAATTTTATTTTTTTCAGTATATTTCCTTTTCATATCGTTATCAGTTACTTTTTTTATACAGGTAAGTATGTTCATGCCTATCTGTCAAAAAATTATTTTTTCTATTTATTTTTTATTGCATTATAGTATAATTATTAAGAATGACCTATTATAAAAAGTAGTAAATATGAGCCCGACTATTTTGAGAATAAAAGGTT
>JAJYQZ010000081.1 GCA_021794335.1 bacterium | reverse complement strand
AGTTAAGCATTGATATTTTATGCCATTTAATTTTTAGAATGGAGGTCGTCTTAATTAATTTAAACAAGAGAACGACTTTGTTATAATCTATTAAAAAAACCAATGTGCCAAAAGAAACAATTTGCAGGAGAATTCCTGTCCAAAAAAGAATACTTACAGGTCCTTTGGCCTGGTTTACCTTAATTTTTAATTCCTGATATTTATTCATATAAAGTCCCTCACTTCTTAAAAAGGTCTATTAAATTAATATAGCGTTATTTTGAACCCGCAATCGCTAACTTTCAATCTCTCACATATATATACAATTGCTACCTTTCGGCGGGTTAATATTTAGTATTGCATTTAGTCTTTTTAACCCCTCATATATGCAATTCCTACAAAGAAAAATTCGACGACGAGCCTAAAATCAAGGACCCTTTTTAACCCCTCATATATGCAATTCATACAAAGTCTATAAGATAAGACACGACGCTGGACTCCATTTTTAACCCCTCATATATGCAATTCATACATATTCCTGTCTATCATAAACGCCATGATTACAGGCTTTTTAACCCCTCATATATGCAATTCATACAAAATGGAACGGGAACGAGTATAACGAATATGTATGATTTTTAACCCCTCATATATGCAATTCATACAAAATATTTAATAGACGGTAATAAAATAAATTTAAATTTTTTAACCCCTCATATATGCAATTCATACTAAAAAATATATCAATAAAATCAATAAAGTGCCTTATATTTTCCGGCATTATATCTGTCGAACTCCGATAGTGCAAAAAATACGGGAGCTCGACGACTAATTGAATTTCGAATGTCAAAGAACAAAATACTACTTAACTTTTTTTTGTTTTTCTTTTCTTTACATCTTCTTCGGTTATAACCGCCCTATTGAGGAATACTCTTATGCTTCTGTCGTATTTCTTGTAAAAATTATTTAGTGATTCTCTGTTTTTCGGCGTATCGTCTTTCGCCGGCAAATGAAAAACCGGACCGCTTATAATCTCTTGATTGATCCAAAAAATCTTTGAAATGCCGGTTTCTTTTATTAATTTTTTAAGTTCGTCTATCGCCCTATTAAAAAGCTCTACGTCGATTACATAGGTATCGTTTCCGTACTGAATCGGGATTAAAGCATTAGAGATTGACACCGTCGATTTAAAAACCACATGCTGCTGATTTTTAGTAGATTTTATGCCTATATAAAAAGGCGGCGTTTGTTCGTCTAAATTGGAAAACAATTGCGCTCTTATTTCCTGTTTTTCTTTGTCGTTTTCTCCTTCCATATTCTTGCCTTGAATGTGCTTATGCCAGTTTTGCGCGATAAGCAGATATCCTAAATAATTTTGAGATTCTGATTTTACTGACCAGTCGCAATACTCGCAAATAAAGTCGCCTTTTTCTAAAAAAGCGTAATCGTTATTGCTTGCAGGTTTAAACACGTCCGTTAACTTAACGCCCCTGTCGTGAACCTTGCCGCAGGCGGAGCAGGTTTTAGCTTCTATCATTTGCGGATAATCAGGTTTAGGCAGAACTTCTTTGACGGCGTTATACGCAAATTTAGTAGGATATATATAATCCTGTTCCTTCAGGGATATATAATTTCTGCTATTTTCTATAGGCTCGTATTCGATTAAAGAAGTCGGCGGCATATAGCAGGGGACTTTATCTTTTTTATCGTAATAAGGCGGATAAGCTCTGTAGAACATGACTCTGTCGCTTTCTAAATTCCAGCTCCGGCAAGGTAAAGGTCTTGACGCCTGACCTTTAATGATAAAGCTTTTATCTTCGTCCGTCTCTTCTACTTTGATTTTGTCAATAAGTCCGAATCCGACGGAGTTTTTCTTGCCTATACCTTTTAAATCTTTTAGCAAGTCTTCTATTATTTCTTTATCGCCTACCACATAAAAATAAATTTCTTTAATATCCAATGCCTCAAATCCGAAACGATAAAGCTTATATTCCCCCGAACCGTCGTTATCTTGAATTTTGCCGGTATATTTAAGCATATGCTCCCTGTCTTTAGTTTTAACTAACATCGCATTGCTGGGCGATACCGTTGCTTCTTTGCCGACGTACCATATCGAACCGGACAAAGCGCCGTTTTTTACTTGTATAAATTTTGATATTTCCGGAATAAAATCTTCCGTTTTAACGAAATCGTTTCCTATTCTGCCAAGTTTCCTAAGTTTAGCGAAATAAAGAGCGATAAGAATAGAATCGATAGTAGTATATCTCGACAGTATTACCGGAGACGATAATCCCACCGTAATTTTTAAATTATGCATTGCGAACCCCCTTTTCGATTATTTCGCCCCAGCCGAGACCTATTTTATAGCCTACGAAGCGGGGAAGCCTGAAGTTAGATACGAAATCCATTGTAACGGCTGGAACTTTAACTCCGTCTTTGTAATCTAAAAACAATTGCTTAAGATTGGATATAGAGATTATGGAAAAATCATTTATTTTTAAATCTAATCCAAACCAGTTTTTTATCTGATATTCGGCATCCGACTTAATGCGATGTGCGATATAACGAGTAAGATCGTCCATATTGTTTTTTACCTTGCACGCAAAGCTTATTCCTATTTCTTTTTCGTTAGTCCCTATGATTATAGGCGTCCTCGTCGTATAAGTCGTAAGTCCTCTTTGCGGAAAATTAAATTGCTCATTCTTAAGCCACACTCTTTCTATTTTTTTTCCGTAAAAATTAGGGTGATCTTCTATTTTTTCTGCGATATGGCTCATAAGCGATATATCGTTTTTGTTCGAAATAATTTCGAAAGATTCTCTAAATGGTTTTACGTAGATAAGTTCCGGCGTAGCGTTCTTATGCCACATCGCCAAATCTTTATACTTTTCGTCCACTATAGAGCCGACGTAGTTTCTAACGTCTCTAGGCTTAAATCCGCCTGCGTCTTTCAGTTTAACGACAATTTTCATAATAAGTTCTCCTTTTAAGATTAATTTAACCGCCTATAATTTAATTACTCCGTATAACTCCGCAGCTGCCTGGCGGACGGATAATTTACTTTTAACCACCTATAATTTAATTACTCCGTATAACATTTTCAAGCCCTTATACCGCTCTTGCAGGCTTTTAACCACCTATAATTTAATTACTCCGTATAACCTATAACCCGCTATACCTTATAAAATCTGATTTATTCCTCCTCCTGATTAGATTTTTTTATTTTCGCCGAAAATTTTCTCACTATAAAAGTTAGAATTAAAGGCATAAAGAAGAAGACTAAACTTCCGTATAACATCGAATTAAGCATCATGCTTCTTGCAGCGGGATATATAGGCAAATACATCTTAAGCCAGAACCAGCAATCTAACGGATTATATAAATGCCAAAAAGATTTTCCTAGAAGAGGCGAAAACTGAAATCGGTAAGCCATATATTCCGTAGCGGTAAAAGCACCCGCGAGGAACGAGAATAAAAATATTAATATGCTAAGAATTAAAAGGTCTTTTTTCGCTAAATTAATTTCTTTCATAAAATCTCCTTTATATTTTTATTTTAATTTTGAGTTTTTTAAACTTAATATATTTTCGCTTTCTTCTCGTCTTTGCTTTTCATTAACTTCGATACGTTGATATTGTCATCGCTTAATTTTGAAAGCCAATCTTCAAATAAAGAAATACACTTGCTTTCGTGTTCGGATTGCGGCGTAGATAGCGTTCTTTTTAATAAGTTATCCGAACTTACCAAAGAAAATATTACTTCTCCTCCTGTAACGTCGTCGTAGATGTTATAATTGGCTATTCCAAATCCGTTTGACGAACCGGCTCCGAGATACTCATAAGTGAGATTTGCAAGTCCCTTTAGTAAAAGGCCGTATTCTAAATCCGTAATGGGTTCTTTAAACGATATATAGCCGGTAAATTTAGTTCCTGGAATGATATATTCGGCGTTAAGAATAGACTGTATCGTTTTTCTTTCTTTTTTGTCTTCCGATTTTTTATTCTTATTATTTTCTTTTTCCGCCCGTTCCTTTTCTATCGTTTCTTCCCACGCTTTTACGTCTTCTTTGGATAGGAACCTGCCGAACTTAGTTTGATTAAGAATATCGTCTTTCTTAGTGAACGTTCTTGTTTGAATAAGAGAGCAGCCATAACGGACCATAGGAACGTTATCCTGAAATTCTTCCCCGTTATCTTCCGCATTTTTTGATTTAAATTCATAAAGATAAGAACGATAATCGGCAGGCATAAAATCCGTTACGATTAGTTTGCCCGGAATCGCAAGGCTTGTGCCGAGTAAACTAATTACTGGATTTAACGACTTAACTTTTTGGACTATATCGAATTCTTGTTTCTGGTAATTTGCGCCTCCTCCGGCTACCATAAGGAAATAATCGGTAGTATTTATTTTTATTCCTTTTTCTAAAGCTTCTTCAAGTAGAATCTCGCTCATTTTGCGTCTTAAGAGCCCCCTAAATCCGTTGCCGGTATAGACCGGCAATTTAACGAGTCCGCCTATCTCTTCATCGTAAATTGTCCTTGTTTTTATTGCGGTAACCGACTTTTCGGCGCCTTCTTTGTCTCGTCTCGTCTCCATCGTCTCAATTTGCATTAACGGCGTAACGGCCGTAAAATTTACTTTTAACATAATAACCCCCTTTAAATTAATTTATTTTTTATAATTCCGTAATTTGACAGCGTTTCTTTGACGATATGATAATATTTAGGATCCCATAACCTTGAATCTAAAATATAAATTTCGCCTTTATCTTTCTCAGTTCTTATTAATCTCCCTATATATTGCCTTAAGTTTAAAATCATCTCCCGTTTGGCGATAAAAAATCCTTGACTTTTGCTTTTCTCTCTTATATCAAGGAACCTTCTTGAATTCATCACCGGAAAAGGCAACTTGGTTATATAGAGCTTGGTAAGTTCTTTGCCCGGCAAATCAATTCCCGTGCCGTAATTGCGTGTCCCAATTAATATCCTGCCTTTGTTTTTAAATTCTTTTACTTTCAAGTAGGAAGATTTGCCTCTCTCGGCAACTATTACATTATCTATGCCGTGTTCCTTGAGATTATTTGCAATTAAATCTACTTCTTCAAAGCTTCCATTGATTACAAGCGTATTTTCTCCTGAATAAGTTTTAATGATGATTTTGGCGGACTCTTCCGTCCATTTGGGATTAATTTTACTTTCCATTCCTTCTTTTTTAATTACTGGAGCAGGATAGCTTTTTTTGCATAAAATAATGCTGGACTGTTCTTTCTTAAATATTCTCCGCATAATATATACGGTATGTTCCTTATCTCTAACTTTTTTCATTATTGACATTGACGCGTCTTGTGTTTTAACTTTAAAACCAAGTCGATAATAGACATAATTTCTCCCAGCGGCATCATCTCCGGCGGTAAGAGTAGCGGACATACCCAAACATCCGTCGAGTTTGTTCCAAAATTTAAAAAAGAGTTCGCGGGCAATATTCTTTTTTAGAAAATGCAACGTCGGATATCCTTTAAGGGGGGAGCAATAAATTCTCACATCAGATTGCTTTGTTTTTAGAGTGTGTAATTCTAAAACCTCGCTTATAAATAAATTCGAAACAGGAAAAGATAAAGCTTTAACAAATTTCTCAACTCTTTTTAATTCAGGTCTATCTAATAATTCGGCCAATTCCCTTATAATAGCCAGTCCTACAACATTAGTTTTGCTATAATATTCACCGACGCATTTAGAATTGCTATATTTATTTATTATTCTTTTGCAAACTTTACGAATATAAAATAAATTATTAACAGCCGATAAATAACCCCTTTCTTTTTTTCCTACAAGCTTTTTCAAAAGCATATCCGAAAGATTTTTAAGTCTGAACACCGAAAAAGATGAAGTAAGGGCGGCTTCTGCCGATTCTAAAATTGCATGCGCCTCATCGAATATCACTATGTAATCGTTTATATTAAAACTTTCGTTATAAGTCTTAAAAAGCAAATAAGAGTGATTGGTTACAGATATATCACATTCTCCTATATCCGTCATATATGGTTTTCTTTTTTCATCTTCCATTGTTAAATTTTTGACTATTTGTTTGTTATCCTCTCCGATTTCTACATTTTCGAATAAAGTGTCAAATAAATACCAATATCCCGCTTTATTTTCGATTTGTCGTAGGTATTCGTTTAATTGATTTACATTAATAAATAAAGACTTAACATCGTCATCGAATTTATCTATATTGAAATAATTGTTCTTACCAATTGATAAAGAGGAAGTAATAGCGTCATCAAAACTGATTTTAGGATTTTTATTGGCGAGCAAATCGGCTATTTCTTTTGCGAGCTGGTTCGTCGTTGTGCTAATTATTACCTTTTTCCCTTGCTTAGCAAAAGTTTCCGCAATATCTGCCGATATTACCGATTTTCCAGCTCCGGTAGGAATTTCTGCAAAGAAAAACTTATTCCGCATTTTTTTTATCGCAATTTCTTTAAAGTCTTGCTGATATTTATAAAGCCTTGCCATTATTCCCCCTATTAACTTAATTTATCGAATTGACCTTGCCTAAGATAAATCAAAAAATTCAATTTTTCAGATTTATCCTTAAAACATTTTTTATGACAATCTCCGTTTATATCGCAAATGGCGATAGCATTATCGCCCAATTCATCGTTGTCGCTTATGATACTTACTACATGATTTAAATTTACGTAATCTTTATCGGTCCTAATAAACATTTTTATTCCTCCTATTTACAATATTTTTTCTTAAGTCCGTAAATAATATCTTTGAGCGTTTCTTCTTTTTCCGCCCATAATAACCGCCTCCAACGCATATTTGAGTTGACATTTTAGCGTCCCCTAATTAATATTTTTTAAATTTATAAGACTCGTATTTTTTCTCATATTCCTTGTTTATAAAATCAATATATGCCAGTTTTTCTTCTCTCGTCCCTTTTATTTCCGCGCGCTTTTGTATTCCGCAAATCGGGCATTTTTCGGCTATAACCGATACCGTTTTCCCGGCGCCAGCGTATATTTGCATTAGTGTTCCGGCTGGTATGGTTATAAAGTAGTTTTTTATTTCTTTTTTGGATATTACGGGTTTATTTACCCAGTCGCTAATTAGTTTCGGCGGGTTAATAGGTTTATATTCTTTTATTTCAGAATTGGCGCCGGGAATATCATCCGAAACATTCGCCCATCCCGTTATTTCTATAAATTCAAAAAACATCAACTTGTATTCTTTATCTCCTTTTATGGATATAGTAGGTTTTACGTCGCAAAAAGGACACTTGTCTGCGCCGGTAAGGCCTACTACCGGACCAGAGTTATCTACAAGCATTATTGTTCCTTCCGGTATAATATAATACCCGTTAGACATTTCTCTTTTAGTTTTTATGGTTTTTCCTAACCAATCTTTTACGAGATTGGACGGATTAATTGTTTTGTAAATTAGGTCTTTCATGGGTATAGCCCCCTCGCTATATTGATAAGTTTTTGAGTTCCTTTTTTAAGAAATAAATCTCTGTGTCATAATCGCTAATTTCGTGTTCTAATTCCTCAACCTCTAAACGCTTTAAATCAATCTTCTCGTTAATAGCTTTAATCTCGCTTTCAATTTCATCGATTCTATTATTATCCATTTTTTCTCCTTTTTAAAATTTATAGAATTAATTTAAACCATACTTGCTTGCCGTTTCGGCAATATTATTTTTCACTTCCTCAATATCTGCGAAGTTTTTTTTATAGGAATTAAAGATTATAATCCCCAGCTTTTCATATGCCTCTTTTTTAACTTCCT
>JAJYQZ010000165.1:6053-7958 GCA_021794335.1 bacterium | reverse complement strand
CAAATGAATTAGACCTGATTTTAATGCCGCTGCCGCTTGAGGCAGAAATCTCGAACAGCTTTTTTATAAGCCCCTTTTCCTGCAGTTTAATAATGGTATTTTCGGCAAATTCAACAATGCCGGGGCTGCTCGATCCCAATAAATCGACTATGAGTTTTTTATCTTTTATGGTTCCGTATTTTGCTATGTTATCGATTGCATTTCTAACGACATCGACATTATCCGCAAAAAGCAGATCCCTTTGTTTATCTTGTTTATTCATATGATTTTAATTTTGATCTCAATTTTATTATTGCCTTAGAATGGATCTGGCAAATTCTGGATTCGGTTAAATCCAGCAGTCTTCCGATTTCTTTTAAGGTTAATTCGTCATAATAATACATCATCAGTACATTTTTTTCAACCTCGCTAAGCATATCGATGTATGTCTTTAAAATATTTTTTCTCTCATTTATCAAAAGGCTGTCTATAACCTGCGGTTCCTTGCTCTCCATTGTTTCTATAGATTCGGCGCGTCCTTTGTCAAAACCGATAAAATCTTTATCGGATAGAAATGATGCTCCTCTTATCTTATATAGCATTTCGCTAAATTCTTCCGAATTAACACCGAGTTCTTGAGCCACCTCTTCATCTGAGGGCATTTCTCCTAATTTTTGTTCCAATTTGGAGTATGTCTTTTCTATCCTCCCTGCTAACTCGCGGACATTTCTCGGCATATAGTCAAGTTTTCTTATGCCGTCTAAAATGGAACCTTTTATTCTTGTTATCGCATATACCCTAAAGTTATCATTTTTTGACGGATCGAACTTAACGGCGGCATCTATCAGTCCCCCTATGCCAAATTCCATAAGATCGTCTCTGTTTATGATTCCGTTAAATCTTATCATCATAAAGTTTGCAACCGTGTTTACGAGGTTAAAATTTTCTTCGATCAGCCTTTTTGATTTAAAATTTATTTTTTCCATTTGACAAAGATTAAAATGCCCTTAAAAGTTTATTCAGAAAAAATTGGATATTGCCGTTGGATATTTTATTATCTTTTTGAGAAAGTATATTATAAGCCAATTTTTTAATACATTCGGACGATTTAGAATCCGGAAAAAGGCTTAACGCCGGTTTCTGCATAATAACCGACCTTGGAATATTCTCGTCATTCAAAACATGCCCCAAATAATTTAAGGTTACATTAAGAAACTTATCGGAAACAAGGCTTAAGTGTTTGTAAACCTCCTTAGCTTCCCTTTCGCTTTTAACGTTATTGACTATAATCCGAAAATATTTTTCTCCGTATTTCAAGCTTAAAACCTTTATCAGCGCATAAGCATCCGTTATCGATGTAGGTTCCGGGGTCACGATAACATATATTTCGCTTGCGGCAAGATTAAAATATAAAACATTCGAAGAAATTCCCGCTCCGGTATCTATTAAAAGAATGTCTATAGGCTCTCCGAAACTCTCCAAGTCTCCGGCAAATTCATCGAACCTTGACATTAAAGCAATTTTTTGCGGCTCTGAGAGATTGGATAACTCGGGTATGCCCGATGAAGCAGGAAGAACCAGAACGCCGTTAGAACCGGAGGTTATGATATCCTTAAGCTGTTTATCGCCGTAAATTACATGAGAAATGTTATATTTTGGAATAATACCGAGAATTACGGAAACATTTCCGAGGCTAAGGTCGGCATCCATTATCATTACCTTTTTGCCCATAGAGGCAAAACAGTATGCAAGATTGCAAACTATGTTAGTTTTACCGACCCCTCCCTTGCCGCTGGTTATAGAAATAATTTTTGTATAGCTATTCTGAGTTTTTTGCTTTTTCATAATCTTATTCTTAAAAGTATTTAAATTTTTTATTTTTTAATTTTAATATTTAGGCGAAGGGAAAAATAAAGAATAAATATT
>JAJYQZ010000165.1:0-5953 GCA_021794335.1 bacterium | reverse complement strand
GATATTTTTCTATCGAAAGAAAGATTATCGAGATACATAAGTAAATCGTTTTCTTTTTCCCTGACTTTTGTCTTTTCGTCTTTTAATAAATTTAAATTAAACTTAATTTCATCCATATTTTGTTTAATCTCTTCAAACTTTGTATTTAAAATGTATAGAACCTTATCCTCCACGATGCTTTCAAAGTTGTCTTTTAAAAATTTTATATCGTCATATAACGGGCTTAGAAGGTTTTGATTAAAATTATTATTCTGCCTCGAAGGCATTAGATCTTCATCTTTATAATCTGCCGCAGCTACGACTTCCAAAAACGGTTTTCCGAAAAAACCCAGGTCGTTTGAACTGCTAACCTGCCTTGTGGAAATAATAACGGCATCTTCCCCGAGGTCTCTTTTTATAAGTTCTATCGCGTCCTGCATATCTAAAACTTCATATCTTTTAATCTGCATAAATTTCTATACTTCCCAGTGGTTTAATTTTGGAATTAGGCGACAGTTCATTGGATGAAATAACCGTTATCCCCGGAACTATTTCGTTTAAAATATTTTTTAAAAACAATCTTATCTGGGGAGAGGTTAATACGACGGGAGATAAGCCGGTTTCGGCAGATTTTTTTACCCCTTCTTTGACGGCCGAAATTATTTTATTATAGTAAGATTGGTCGATCCCTGCGTACCCCCCTTTCTCTTTTGTTTTATTGTATTCATTAATCATAAGCGATTCGAAATTCTTTCCCAGTATTAAAGGCCTGAGAGTATTATCAGCTCCCATAGCCATTTTGGTTATGGTTCTTTTTAAAGCGGCTCTGACATATTCGGTCAATGCGGCAGGGTCTTTGATATTTTGACCGTAATTATGAAGCGTCTCCACGATTGTAAGCATATCTTTGATAGGGACGCCCTCCGAAAGCAAATTTTCAAGAACGGTTTGAACGGCGCTTAAGGAAAGGGTATTCGGGATAAGGTCATCGACTATCTTTGGATATTTAGAGGAAAGCATGTCCAAAAGTTTCTGGACATCCTGCCTTGTAAGAAGTTCCGGCGCATTCGCCTTTATTATCTCTACTATATGCGTTGCTATTACCGCGGGTATCTCGACGACGGTCCAACCCGCCATCTGCGCCTTTTGCTTAAGGCTTTCATCTATCCATAGCGCCGGAAGGTTGAATGCCGGTTCATTTGTAACAATACCCTGAATATTCTCTGTTACATTCCCAGGATTCATAGCGAGAAGTTTATTAGGCATTACTTCGTATTTTGCCACGGGGGCGCCTTTAATCAAAAACAGGTACTCGTTCGGCTTTAAATTGAGATTGTCTTTAATGTGAATAGGCGGAACTATAATTCCTAAATCCCCCGCCAACTGTTTTCTAATGCCTTTAATTCTTTCCAAAAGCTCTCCGTTTCTTGAAGCATCGACATAAGATATGAGGCCGTAACCGACCTCGAGCTCGAGAATATCGACTTGCAGAACGCTCTCTATAATTTGCGATTCGGGAATGCTCTTTCTATCTTCTAACTCCTTTTTGCTTAACTCGGTCTTCTTTTTCCCTATTTCTTTAGATATTAAATATGCAACTAATCCTACAAGTATTGCGAAAAGAATAAAAGGCCAGTGCGGAAGCCCGGGAATAATGCCGAAAAAGAAAAGAACGCCGCTTGCGGTATATAAAGCCCTCGGATTAGACAAAAATTGATACGAAAAGTCTTTCGAAAGATTGCTTTCCCTCGTAGCTCTGGTAATTATTATACCGCTTGATGTCGAAACTATTAAAGCGGGAATTTGGGCAACAAGCCCTTCCCCGACTGTGAGAAGGGTATAATCTGAAGCCGCTCTTAGTATGGATAAATGATGCTGGATGACACCTATTAAAAGGCCGCCTATAATATTTACGATTATTATGATTATAGCGGCGATTACATCGCCCCTGACAAATTTGGTTGCGCCGTCCATCGACCCGTAAAAATCGACCTCTTTTGTCAAATCCGTCCGTTTTTTTCTCGCCTCTTCCTCGGTTATAAAACCAGAATTAAGTTCGGCATCGATGGACATCTGCTTGCCCGGCAAGGCATCTAGCGTAAATCTGGCCGAAACCTCCGCTACCCTGGTTGCGCCCTTTGTTATAACGACAAAATTAATTATGATAAAAATGATAAATATAACGATGCCGACCGCATAGTTGCCGCCGACCACAAACTTCCCGAACGATTGAATCACAATGCCTGCGGCGTCCGTTCCTTTATACCCGTACAGGAGTATTAATCTGGTGGCGGCTATCTCGAGCGATAAGCGAAACAGGGTGGCAACTAAAAGTATTGTGGGAAACACGGAAAATTCTAAGGGCCTCAGGACATATATGGAAACGAGAAGCACGATTATAGAAAAAGATATGGAAAAAGTTAAAAATATATCGAGCATCCATGTGGTTATCGGTATAACCATAAGGATGATTACCATTACAAAAAGTAAAGCCAGTATTATGTCGGAGTTCTTTAATATAAAATTGCCCGAAATAGGCACGGATTCAACTTGATTCGCCATTATTTAATTAAACCCCATATCTCTTTAAATTTTTTATTTGTAAGATATAAATGCGCAAGTATTTCTGCCACAGCCTTATATAAACCTTCGGGGATTAATTGCCCCGGTTCGCACATATCGTAGAGCATTCTTGCTATAAATTTATTCTCGACTAAAGGCACATCGTTTTCCGACGCGATCTTTTTTATCAGAAAAGCTAAGTTATCCGCCCCTTTTGCAACAACGATGGGGGCGTTATATTTTTTGTTGTCATATTTAACGGCCACCGCAAAGTGCGTCGGATTAGTAATAACGACATGGGCTTTTTTAACCTCCTTTAATATCTTCCTCCTTGCTATCTCCCTTTGCATTTTTCTAATTTTTCCCTTTATCTGCTGATTCCCCTCATATTGTTTTGCCTCATCCTTAACCTCCTGCTTGGACATCATTAAACCTTTGTTGTATTGATGCCTCTGTATGAAAAAATCGATAATGCTTAATATAATCATTACGAATATAATATTAAAAAAGAGTTTATATAAAAGCTTAACCGTAAAAAGCAGGTCGTAAGACGGCGCGGTATATTGCAAAATAAAAATTTTTTTGATGTAAGGAATACATGTAAAATAGGCTACTACGGCTAAAACAAAAAATTTGAAAACAGATTTAAACAATTCGTTGACGGATTGATATGAGAAAAATCTCTTGAATCCGGATATAGGGTCTATTCTTGCAAAATCCGGAATTAACGGCTCTAAGGTGAACAGCAGCCCGACCTGGGACAGATTGGAAACGATAGACGCAAAAAAGACGATTAAAATAAACGGAAGGACGGCAAATATTACGATATAAATGAGTTGGTATAAGATTTGTAGCATCCCCGCATAATTCAAATTTATATAAAAGGAGTTGGATAAAAAATAAACTATCTCGGAAGTTATAATATTGCCGATTGACGAAATGTTAAAATATAAATAGATTAAAATAGTTATAAGCATAAAGGCGGTGTTTACCTCCCTCGATTTCATCACCTGCCCTTTGCTTCTGGCATCCTGCAACCGCTTGGGGGTCGCGGGTTCTGTTTTGTCAAACTGGTCTTCTGCCATAGTTTAATTTAATCAATTTTTAATTAACTTAATAAAGCCAAAGAATTTATTAAACGATAATATTCAAATCTGAGGTGTACGAAAGATTTAATTATGTAATCCGTAAAATAAGGCTCGGCGATGTATAAAATATAAAGTCCGACAAATATCAGCAGCGGAAAACCTACCGCAAAAATATTAAATTGCGGCGCTAATCTTCCCATTAAGGCAATAATTATATTTAATAAAATAGCGACTATTACGATAGGAATACTTAAATCAAGACCGATTGTAAAAATATCACCCCCTTTTAAAACTAAGTATTTGAAAATAGACGGGGAAAATTGTATAAAGGTTAAAGGTATGGTTTCGAAACTTTTATACAACCCTTCAATAACAAAGAAAAAAGCCGATGTTTCTATGAAAATCATCAGCGCAATAAAGTTTTGCATATTTGCGATAAGAGAAACCTGTTGATTTGAAATTAACGGGTTTAAAAGGCTTATCATGCCAAAACCTATCTGAAGACCCATAAACTGACCCGCTAACTCAACCCCTGTAAAGATTATAAGGACTAAAAATCCAAGAATAAGCCCTATCAATGTCTGGGAAAGAATAAATAAAACCAGCGCCGGAAAAGATATGCTGGGAATTATTTGGGTTTTAACAATCAAAGGATAAATAATTAAGGAAATAAAAAACGCCATTCCGATCTTTGCCCAGTTGGGAACGGCGGAACTGCCTACAAACGGCATAATAACGATCATTGCAATGACCCTAAAAAAAATCAAGATAAATTCTATGAGAAGGCGCGTATGGATAATTATCATTTTAAATTAACTGCCTCCGCGGATATATTGAGGAAAATGTATAAAAATCACCCTGGTAAAATCAACTAATATGCTGAGCATCCATGGGCCAAAAATCAATAAAACTATTATAACGACAATAATTTTAGGAACAAAGGTAAGCGTCTGGTCCTGAAGCTGCGTTACTGCCTGAAAAACGCTTATCGTAATGCCGATCGCAAGGCTGGCGATAAGCGGCGGCGCGCTTAAGTAAAGAACGGTCATTATTACCTTTTGTATTATAAAATTAACAAATGCTACGGACATTTTTATCTCTCATAAGATAATCCCATTCACCTGAAACTTTGAACCAATGAACCGATAACTAAATACCAGCCGTTAACCAGCACAAAAAGCATAAGTTTAAACGGCAGCGAAATCATTGTAGGCGGCAGCATGAGCATTCCCATGGACATTAAAAGGCTTGAAACCACCAGATCTATTATTAAAAAGGGCAAATAGATAAGAAAACTTATCTCGAATGCCGTCGTCAGCTCGCTGGTGATGAATGCGGGAATAAGAACATAGGTCGGGACATCCTTCGGGGAGCTTATATGTTTTATTTTAGCCATTTTGACAAAAAGTTCCAGATCTTTCATCCGAGTCTGTTTTAACATAAAACCTCGAAGCGGTTTTAATCCCGTTTTGTACGCCCTGTTAATCCCTATCGCCTTTTTTGTATATGGAATATAAGCATTTTTATATATCTTATTGATCACGGGCGCCATTATGAAAAATGTAAGAAAAAGGCTTAAGCCTATAATTACTTGATTGGGCGGCTCAGTCGTAAGTCCCAGCGATGTTCTTAGGAAAGACAAAACTACGACTATCCTGATAAAAGATGTCATCATTATTAAAATAGACGGCGCGATGGATATAACGGTAAAAATGAGCAGTATCTGGATAAGCATCGAAACTTCCGAATGATGCGGATGTCCCGTCATAGTTATCGCGGGCAGGGCAAGCAGGCTCGTATTTTTAAAATTTTTTAATATTGCCATTGTTTTCTATCAACCCTTTTAATTTTTCCTCTATATCGAAAAATACATTGTCGGCTTTATTTTTAAATCTGGCTTCCGATATATTTTTAATCTTATAGTTACCTTCCATGTCTAATTTGCCGGGATCAAATTTGATATTCGGATTTAAATTTAAACTCTCTTTTGAATCAACCTGATTTTTTAAAACCTTCGCAAAGTTGTCGGAAGACTGGGGCAGGCTTGACAGTCCGCCTTGATAAACCGCGGTCGTATCCCGTCCGCCCTCGCCGGAATTTGCATGAGGACCGGCTTTACCTCCTTCGGGATGCGCTTGAAGAGCATCATTAAAAACGGAATTATGGTTTAAATCTTTAATATGTCCTATAACCTGAATATTAGACGGGGATACGCCGACTAAGAAAAGCTCGCTGCCGACCTCTATAAGAAAAACAGATTTTTTGTTTCCCAAATTTAAAGAAGATACTATTTTTAAATTATTTACATTTTTCTTTACCGCTAC
>JAJYQZ010000074.1 GCA_021794335.1 bacterium | reverse complement strand
TAAATTGGGATTACGAAAAAATTGTCGTCGATTACAACGGCGGTTATGAGTATTTAATGGCGCCGGAAGAAACATATCTATATGATTTTTTGATTAAAAATTTAAGAATAATAAATAAAACAATTCCGGTTTTCATTAAAAAAATAGACGAAAAGGAAAAAAAAGTATATTGTTCTCAGAACCATTGGTCTTTTATGAAAAATCTTATTCATGACGTTTTAAAAATAGACGTAAAAATAGTTAAAAGACGCCCAGGGCGGTTTACTGTTGCGGAAACATCCCAAAATTACGATAAGGAAAAGGTAAAAGAGTTATCGGCTAAAATTCGTGAAAAAATATTTCTGAAAACGCCCGGAACAAAACCGTATGGGGAGAAAGGAGTAGTTTTGACGGCGGATTATTTAATCAGTCATTTTTCTGAAATTGACGGGAGATTTTTTTTAGATAACTTTGTTTTATCTATAAAGGGCGACTTGGTCCAAGTTTCTCTTATTAATCGTAAATACGTTTTTTTCGAGCAGGTTACCGACGTTTTTCATAGAAGAGAGGATGCCATAAAAGCGGCGGCGGAAATTCTACTGAAGGAAATTAGAAAAAAATGGGGCATCGACCCTTAATTTTTTATTTTTTAGTGTTTTAAAATCAAGTGAATTTTGGACGACCGTCGCGATTATGATACCGACTATTTTACTTTTTATTCTTATCATGCACATCTTTAAAAGTCCTGCAGCGGCTTGGGGTGCTCAAACCTCGCATAAAAACATCAACATTGTTGCTGGCAAGACCACCCGCTTTCAGGTTTTTAAACAGATTGGATCATCTCCCACAAACGACATATCCAAGCATAGGTCGATGGTTTACGCCGCTGCTACCGGGAAACTTGTAATCGATTTCGCTCATCCATATATAAACTACAAAAGTGAGAATGACAATGTGAAATCGTTAAAGTGGTGCCCTGAGAGTAGAAAGACTCATGTTTCTTGTGTATCTTTGCCGGCTTTTTCCAGAAAAATCATCGGAAAAGATATATATCAGGGGCATTGAGGCTTGCAAAAAATTGTTTAAAAAACTAAAATTAAATTAATTTAATCGCGGCAAAGCCACAAGGAGATTAAAAATGAAAACGAAAATCTTATTGTTATTGCTATTGTTTATTGCTATTGTAGGGGTATCGACGCTAATGATACCCAAAGCCCGTGCCATGAGTGCTAATAAAGAGGATAATCTTGGTTTTGATTATTTTTTTGGTCAAGGAGTACCACAAAATTGGGTTAAGGCTAACTATTGGTATAAGAAAGCTGCTATGCAGGGAAATAAAAACGCTGAAAGTAATCTTGGCAATGCTTATCTTTACGCGCAAGGTGTTCCGCAAAACAGTTTTAAAGCTATTTACTGGTATAAAAAGGCCATGGCACAGGGAAGTATAAGCGCGGAATATGGTCTCGGCATGGCTTATATTTTAAGCAGCAAAAGTGTGCCACACAATTATGTCAAAGGTATTTATTGGATTAAAAAAATGGCAGGACAAGGATATGCAGCGGCAATAATGAGCCTTGCTGGTATAACGACAAAAAAATGGATTACTTTGCCGGCGGTGCAAAGAAAAGCAATTTTAGTTTTCGGGAAATTCGCTTATGGAGACAAATATAATGGAGTAGGTGTTCCGCTTCGTGTGGTCGGGAACGGACTTGGTCGTTCGGAAAATCAAAGTGCACTAAATTATACCATTACGGGTGCAACTTTCGGAACGCAACTTCAATCAAGTTTATTATCGTATATGAATGGCAGTGGTTATAAAAGCAATATAACTGCAAATATGATAATTCCATTCTCAGTTTTTGTTGCAGGCAGCACGAATATTAAAGAAGTCGAATTCGTTATTAGTAGGGTTAGTGTTATGGTTAATATGGGAGATTTAAAAAATTTCAACCAATTAACAAGACTTTACGCGGACTATCTTATCCAAAAAAACGGTTAAAGTAATTTATAATATTAAGGAGAATTAAAAATGAAAATAAAAATCTTGTTATTGTTGATTATAATAATTGTAGTGTTTATGGCAATACCTAAGTCCCGCGCCATGAGCGCTGCTAAGGAAAATAGTTTAGGCTGGGCTTACTTAACAGGCAAAGGCGTGCCTAAGAGTTATGCTAAAGCTATTTATTTGTGGAAGAAAGCAGCAGCGCAGGGGTTCGCCAACGCGGAAAATAATTTGAGCGGCGCTTATAGTATGGGCATAGGCGTGCCACAATCTTACACAAAAGCCGTTTACTGGCTCAAAAAGTCGGCGGCGCAGGGATTTGCCCCAGCGGAAAATAATTTAGGCGGTGCTTACCATGGCGGCAAAGGCGTGCCGCAGAGCTATTCGAATGCAGTTTATTGGTTTCAGAAGTCCGCCGCGCAGGGAGACGATGAAGCGGAACGTAATTTAGGCAACGCTTATAATACTGGTCAAGGTGTCCCGCAAAATTACGCCAAAGCCGCTTATTGGTATAAAAAAGCAGCCGCGCAGGGGTATGCTGTTGCGGAATATAATTTAGGCTACGCTTATTATTTCGGCAAAGGCGTGCCGCAGAATTACGCCAAAGCCGCTTATTGGTGGGAAAAAGCTGCCAAACAGGGGTATGTTGACGCGGAAAATAATCTTGGTGTTGCTTATTTTACTGGTCATGGCGTGCCGCAATCTTACGCCAAAGCCGTTTACTGGGATAAAAAAGCTGCTGCTCATCGAGACGCTAGCGCTGAATCTAATCTTGCCGGTGCGGAAAATCGTCTTGGCATTGCTTATGCTACTGGTCATGGTGTGCCGCAATCTTACGCCAAAGCCGTCTATTGGTATAAGCAAGCTGCGGCAAATGGAAGTGCTAGTGCGAAAAAAAATCTATCCAGTATAGTGGCGGCGAGAACGGCGGCGAGAAAATGGGATACTTTGCCTGCTGTGCAAAAAAAAGCAATCTTGATTTACAACAGATTTGTTAAAAATAAATATAGAGGACAAGGTCAATATCTTAAAATAAGTGGACCTATAAGTGGCAATAATGCTTTAGATTATACCATTACGGAAGTTCCGTTTGGCACGCAACTCCAATCGGGTTTACTGTCCTATTTGCACGGTTCAGGGTATAAAAACGATATAACCGCGAACATGGTAATTCCGTTTGCGATTTTTATTGCGGACAGCACTAATATTAAAAAAGTCGAAAACATCATTATTGTTGTTAGTATCATGGTTAAAATGGGCGACGTGCGGCATTTTAACGAACTGACCAGACTTTTTGCGGAGTATCTTATCCAGAAAAACGGCTAAAAGTAATTTAATGATTTAATATTAAGGAGAAATAAAAATGAAAACTAAAATCTTACCGATATTAGTTATAGCAATTGTAGGGTTTACGGCAATACCTAAAGCCCGTGCGATGAGTGCAAAAAAAGAATTTAATTTAGGCAGAGATTATTTTAACGCTACTGGTTTAGGGTGTAATTATACCAAAGCAGTTTATTGGTGGAAAAAAGCGGCAGTGCAGGGATACGCCAGAGCAGAAAATAGTTTAGCTAATGCTTATTCTGTCGGATTCAGTGTGAAGAGGAATAATTCTAAAGCTGCTTATTGGTGGAAAAAAGCGGCAGCGCAGTGGAAAAAAGCGGCAGCGCAAGGAAATGCCAGAGCGGAATATGAATTGGGTAGAGATTATTTTTGGGGTCGAGGCGGTATAAAGGAAAATTGGACTAAAGCCACTTATTGGTGGAAAAAAGCGGCAGCGCAGTGGAAAAAAGCGGCAGCGCAAGGAAATGCCAGAGCGGAATATGAATTGGGTAAAATATATGTGAATAAGCAAGGGGTTCCTTTCAATATCTCTAAATCTAATTACTGGTTTAAAAAAGCAGCACAGCAAGGATATGTCTATGCGGAAAACATACAAGGTTTGGGGTATTTTTTAAAAGCAAATTACGCCAAAGCTGCTTATTGGTATAAAAAAGCGGCAGCGCAGGGGAGTGTAGGTGCGAAATATAGTTTGCAACTATTAAATCCGACAAAAGAATTTAATCGTGGCATGGTTTATTTAAAATCAAAAAACTATGGAATGGCTATTCATTGGTTTAAAAATGCGGCTCAACAGGGAAATGTCGCTGCAGAATATTATTTCGGCGACATTGCATATTATCATATCCACATAGAAAGTGGGTATAATTTTAGTTATCGTAAAGCAGGTTACTGGTTTAAAAAAGCGGCGGGACATGGATATAAAAAAGCGATAAAAGCGGAATATGAATTGGGTGTACATTATTATACTTATACAAACAATATAAAAAAAGGTGTTTACTGGTTGAAAAAAGCAGCACAACAGGGAGATGATAGCGCACAAAATATGTTAGGCTTTATTTATTATCGTGGATTAGGTCTACCGAAAAACCGTCTTAAAACTGTCTATTGGTGGAAAAAAGCGGCCGCGCAGGGTGATACTAATGCGATAAATAATTTGCGGGTTTTAAAAACAGAAATTAGAAAGTATACGAAAAATAAGGAAAATGCGGTATATTATGACATATTAGAACCTTATTTACAGAAACACCCTCAACTTACCGATGTTGCGTGTACTACAACAGTAGCACAACATAGCGCTGGAATTGTAACCACTATGAAATGTGGGGGAGGCATTGTGCTTAATGCTACTTCGGAGAATAAAAACGATACTATTTCAGGGGTTGTTTTTGGAACGCAATTACAATCAAGTTTATTATCTTATTTGCAAGGAACGGGATATAAAAATGATATAACCGCTAATATGACAATGGCTTTTCTTTACTTTATATTAGGTTCTCATAATAAACCAAATCAGATTATAGTTGCGGCAGAGGCGGTGGATAGAATGATTGATACTGCTGATTTCAAGGATTTCAATAAACTAACGAAACTTTACGCTCAATATATTATTAAAAAAAATAGTTAAAATTAATTTTTAGCTATCTTTTTACCGCAGGACTTAAAAACCCTGCGGTATTTTTTTGCCTACGACTCCATATTTCAATGCGTATCTCAAATTTAATGGCGGTTAAAAAAATATTAGATAGTATGACTACCCCCAGATTTTTTAATTTTGTATTTTATCAATTAGTTTTAAAAGTTTTGCGGCATTCTCTTTATCAGTTACATAAGTACGATGTTTATTATATTGGTTTTCATAATATGTATATGATTTTTTAAAATCTCGTATAGCAATATTAAATTTTTTTTTATGATAATAAATCAAACCTAAGTACTTATAATCAGTTTGAAGGGAAGAGATTTTTAAATAATGATGAGAAGAGTTTTTTACTTTTGGTATACTAAGTTTGAAATATTTAATAGCTTTGTTATAATTTTTCAATTCATAATAATCTCTACCGATAGAGCTTAATAAAAACGGGTTTCCATGCTGAGATTGCGTTAGTTTATCGTTTAATAATTGATATTTCCAATACAAATTTTTGTTTCCGACGTTAAAATAAATATTAGATAATGCGTTAGATACATCTATTTTTTCTTGTCTATTCGAAGCAGTAGAAAAAGCCATAATGGCATAATGTTTGGCTTTATTTAGCAATATTTTAGCTATAATAGGTTCTTGGATAGGATTTTTACCGAATGCCTCTTTGAAAGATATATTTAAAGTACAAAGATTGTTGAAACAAGCATATAGAGGTCCTTCACCAGCTAATTTACGCAATATTTTTTTATTATCTTTAACTATATATCTTACCGCAATGTTATTATACCTAATTGTTTTATTAATTAGATACCTATATGACAGCTCTGTACCTGTGTATGCGTATACCGAAATCCCGAATACTAATTCAAAAGCTATAAACATTAAAAGAATTAATAATTTTTTCATGGTTAATTCCTCTGATATAGATTGATTTGCAATAATTACCTTATTTGCTGTTTGCCTTATCTATCGCCTCGTATAAATCCTTATTCGAGTATTTGAGATAGATAAGGGTGTTAATAATATTAGAATGTCCCAGTTAGTTAAAATTTTTATGTCCGGCAAAAACGGACAAGGCGGTGATAATCGCCGCTTAAAATATTTTCCAGAATTTAACTATGTCGCCGTTTTTATCAAAAATCGGGATAGTAACCCAGTCTTCCTGCCTTTTTAAGTATGAAGATACACTTAAATAACCGCTTTTTATATCTAACGCCCTTTTCGTTTTTTCTAATTTGGCGGCATCGCTAAAACATATCAAGCAGTTGCCTGTATTCAACGACGATACTATTTTGTATGCGGTATCAATGCTTAATTGAATATAAACGACCACCGCCGGCTTTAAAAGATTCGCTTGACTAAAACAGTCGGTTATATAAAACTTCGGCGGGGTTTCGTTTTGCCGTTTTTGCCGTTCTTGTGCGGCAATAGTTTCTACGTCATTTTTTTTAAGCTTGTCGATAAGATTTTTTGCGCTGGCGTTTAGTTTCATAATTTATCTCTTTTACCGCTGACGGTGGCTTTTAATTTAAATATACCGCTATTAATATTAAAAGTCAAAACTATTCCGGCAAACCCGCATTTGCGATTTAACGGCGTTTAAAAAAGATTTAGGTAGAAGTTATGCCTACCCCACTTAAAACCGAAATTAGACCCCTTTCCGTTAGGTTTTTTACGGGAGAGACTGAGAGAATGAAATTCGCTATTAATATATTATATTATGTATAGAATTTTAACTTTATAAATAAGGAGAAAAAAAATGAAAAAATATGCAGTCATAGAGGCGGGCAACGACTATAACGGTCATTGCGACCGTATCATAAAAATATTCGACAACTTAGATGATCTCAATATTTGGACAGAAATAGAGGGTGTCAATTATATCGGCGACGATATATATACCGACGTTTATGACTCCGATTTCGACCCCTTTATACATTCGGTAACGATACCCTTTTGGCCGCCTGTTAATGGTTTCATACCTAAAAAGTATTCAATTGACCTTAAAACGCAAATTAGAGCGTTTTTTTGATTTTATTTTCCGGCAAGATAAACCTTTGTTATATAATCCCTGTTATGCCCAAGTTCTTTGGAAACGGCTATTTTAGAATCTTTTTCGGAATAACCTTTTGAAACTAATTCCGCATATCTTTCCTGAGCTTCGGAGTGCCTTACGGCGTGCATGTTAAACCCCTGCGCTTTAATTGAGTTCGACAGATGGTCTTTTTCCTGCTTGAGGTTCCTGTCCATTTTATAATTGCCTCCCGTTGCGTATTTTTGCAGTTCCTTAATCTCTTTTGCTTTTTCATCCGAGAGTGCGATATTCCTCGGTCTTCCGTTCTTGCACCAGCTTCCTTTCAGTTCCAAAACATTGTCTTTTAAAACGGAATAGTCTTTGGCTATGGCAAGTCCGGTGTGGATTGCCTCTTCCCGCCTTAATCCTGCAATTTCGGCAATTTTAAGCTGGACGTAAACATTCATGTCTTTTTCCTTGAAATGTGCAAGTTTTTCGTTTATATCGATACCTTTTGCCCCAAGGCTTTTATCTTTATACTCTATTACCCGTTTAAGTCCCAGTTCTCCGTTGCTTGCCGATATATTCGTTCTTTTGGTTTCAAAAAGAAAAGAGCGCAGGCTCGATACGTAATTAATAATCGTCGCGTCTTTAAGCCCTTGGGCTTTATAATAATCTGCCATTTTTTTAATATCGGCATTAGTCCATGTCCCTATGTCGCTCTTTCGGTTCGCTGTTACCCCAATCCCGTAATGCCTTGCATCACGGGCTATCATTCCCATATCTTGACGGATATCGTGGTCTCGTTTGTTAGAAACTGGCGAAATGGGATTATCAACTTTGTGAAAATGCTCTATTTGCTTTAATTCTTGGTTTATTTTAAATTCTATTTTTGTCATGGCTTTCTCCTTTAAATAACTTGTTAATTTTAAAATAATAAACAAACCTCTGTTATTGGCATTTAATTGCCTATTTTATTCTTAAATATGTAATTTAAGGTAGAAGTTGTCTTTTAATTTTTGGCTTTGGTCGGAAAGACAATACCGATTTAAATTCTACGGATAAAGCCATAATCCTAT
>JAJYQZ010000158.1:6565-8249 GCA_021794335.1 bacterium | reverse complement strand
TTTTAGAATGTATTTTGTTTTTAAAATTTATTTTGATATAATTATAAGTATAAATCATATATTTATTAAAGTATAAAATAAACTAAAATTTTTGAGATTGTTAAAAATGTATTGTTTTACTCCAATTTCCGATATGTTTGAAACAACCGGCTCCGTTGTTATACAGATAGAGCTCGCAGGGGTCAGAAAGGAGGATATAAATATAGAGCTTACGCATAACTATATTGAAGTCAGCGGAATAAAAAGGCACGAAGGGCTTTCGGGGGAAGAAAGTTTTCAAAGAATGGAAAGGCCGTTCGGCGTTTTTAAAAGGACTTTTAATTTGCCGAAAGCTGTAAGCGGGGATTCTATATCCGCTTCGTTTAAAGAAGGGCTGCTCGAGATAGTTATCCTTAAAAAAGAGAAAGACGATAGTTTTACATTGACGAGTATTGACATTAAATAATTAATTAAATAACCCTTGGAACGGCAAATATATTAAATATATAATATATGATTAAAAATGGAGAATAAAATAATTTTATGGAAGGTAAAAATTTATCATGTTTAATTTAGATAATTATGATGACAAATTATCGGAAAGCGGATACAGGGTTCTTACTATATCGATAGAAGAATCTAAACGGAGAAAGCATTACTATTTGGGGCTCGAACATGTACTTTACGCCTTAACCGTGGTGGACGAAGAGCTTCTAAATGAGATATTTGCCGATTTAAAAATCGATAAGAGAAAGGTTTTAAAGCTGTTAAACGATTTTATGATGTCGTCGGAGCAGTATGTCGGCGAAGGGCTGAAGATACCCATTCAAACAAGAAATTTATTTAAAAGCGCTTACGATTACGCGCAAAGTTCGGGTAGAAGCCTGATAGATTCTACCGATTTTTTAATGGTTATGTTTCAGGAGCCCAGCTCGGTTCCGGTTAAGGTTTTTAAAAGCCTTAACATCGATTCCGTGATAATTGCAGATAAGATTTTTCAAAAAATAAGGGAAAGAAAAAACAGGAGCGACGAGAATAAAAGGAAATATGATTTACCTTACACATTAAGGCAGCATGCCATAAACATCAGTAAACTTGCCATAATGGATAAGCTGTCCTTAGTTTTTGGGAGAGAGGAAGAAATTACGAGAGTTATGGAGATACTCTGTCATGTTGACAGGCCGAATTCCGTTATTATCGTCGGTGAACCCGGTGTGGGTAAAACTGCGATAGTAGAAGGTCTCGCGAGAAAAATAGAGCTTGAACCCTACAATGTTCCTCCAAGGCTCAGAAATAAAATTATCGTAAATCTTCAAATGAATTCTTTAGTTGCAGGGACGGTATTTAGAGGTATGTTTGAAGATAGAATGGAAAAAATTATCAACGAGTTAAAGTCTAGAAAAAATATAATAATTTTTGTCGATGAGGTCCATTCGATTATAGGGGCAGGCTCCGCTATTGCCGTTCCAAGCGATGCCGCCAACATATTAAAGTCTTCTTTAGCAAGGGGAGAGGTGCAAATAATTGGAGCGACGACGCTGTCGGAATATAAAGAGTTTATTGCGGAGGATGAAGCATTGGCGCGTCGTTTTCGGCTTGTCAATGTCAAAGAACCCTCGATTGACGATACCAAAAGGATACTTTACGGATTAAAAAGAAGGTTTGAGGATACTTATGATGTGGAAATAGAGGAATCGGCAATAGA
>JAJYQZ010000158.1:1622-6465 GCA_021794335.1 bacterium | reverse complement strand
TGGCGCGTCGTTTTCGGCTTGTCAATGTCAAAGAACCCTCGATTGACGATACCAAAAGGATACTTTACGGATTAAAAAGAAGGTTTGAGGATACTTATGATGTGGAAATAGAGGAATCGGCAATAGAAGAATCCTTATCGTTATCCGCCCGCTATTCAAAATCCTTAAGATTGCCCGATAAGGCTATCGGGTGGATAGATTCCGGGTGCGTTAAAGCCGAGATTTACAACGAGGACAGGGTCGTTAAAAAGGAAAATATTTATCAGGTTATTTCCCAGGAAGCGAATATACCTATAGATTTAATTAAAAGAGATGTGCTTGAAAGATTTCAGGATATGGAGGACTTTTTCTCTAAACGGATCGTCGGCCAAAAAGAAGCCATAGACTCCCTTGCAAAGCACATAAGGCTTAACAAAGGGCCGCTCAAAGGAAACTTTGACAGGCCGGATGCCGTACTTCTTTTTCTTGGCCCTACCGGGGTAGGTAAAACAGAGACGGCAAAAGCAATGGCAGAATATTTATTCGGTTCCGCTAAAAATATTGTCAGAGTCGATATGTCCGAATATAAAGACGGCTCTATCGCGGTGGACAAATTAATAGGCATGCCCCGCGGCATTGTCGGATCGACAAGGGGAGGCATTTTAACAAATCAGGTTAAGGATAATCCGTATTCCGTTATTTTGCTTGACGAAATAGAAAAGGCGAGCGATCAGGTTTTTAATCTTTTCCTTCAGGTTTTTGACGAGGGTTTCCTCACGGACGGCAGGGGAAAAAGGGTTTATTTTTCCGATTCGGTCATTATCATGACTTCAAATTTAGGTTCCCATGAATTTTCAAGGTTTACGAAGCCGTTAGGTTTCATTGAATCCCATGATGTCGTTAAATCTATAAGGACGACCATAAACAAGGAAATCGAAAATTTCTTTTCGCCGGAGTTCATAAACAGGATTGACGACATTGTTATATTTTCGCCTCTTACAAAGGAAGAGGTTAAACGGATAGCTGAAATGCATATAGATTCGATTAACAAGACTATGTCGGAGCACGGGAAGGATTTAACCGTTACGGATGAAGCGTTAAACAAGCTTGTCGAGAAGGGTTATAGCTCAAAATTTGGGGCAAGATTTTTAAAACGCTCCATAGACGACATCGTTAAGGTTCCCCTGACGCTTAAGTGGAAAACCGGCGATAGCTTTATAGCCGATTTGATAGACGGCGAGGTAAGCGTTGTCTTAAATAGCAAATATAAAACGACGACGATAAAAAATAATAAAAATAACAAAGAAGAATATGGAGAAGAACCCGACTATGTTTGACGATAAGAAAGGTAAGGGCACAAATGAACAACAGGAAAAACAGTTTAAGTTCATCGACAAAAGAAAGTTTTCGGAAGATTTCGCGGAAGGGCAGGGGGATAATGCCCCTTCAGAAGACAAAGGAATAAATACCGCCTACACGAACGACCCGGGCATTAATAAAACGGAAGATGCGGTTAATGAAACCTCCGGTAATGCCGTAAATATGGAGGAGCCTTCAGAGATGCCGGCGTTTGAAGCCGATTTTGCCACCTTTGTTTATTCATTAAATACGCAGGCTTTACTTTTTTTGGGGAAAATACCCAATCCTATGACAGGCAAATATGAAAGGGATGTCAATATGGCAAAATATCTTATCGATACCATAGATATGCTTTCAAAAAAGACTGCGGGAAATCTCGATGAAAACGAAAAAAAGCTTGTCGAAAATATATTATACGATCTAAGAATGGCATATATTTCCGAGAAAAAATAATCGCCGTGAGAAGGGGTATATTTGTGGATTTGAATAATTTTACGATAAAATCGCAGGAAGTTATAGAGCTGACCGTTAACACGGCAAAGGAGGCTAAAAACCCGGAGGTAACGGATTTACATCTCCTTTACGCTCTTTTAACTTATGATGAAAACAGCATCGCCGTTTCTTTATTAAAAAGGATAGGTATCGATTTAAAGGTTTTTTCAGGCGAAGTCGAAAATGCCCTATCCAAACTTGCGACAGTCGAAGGCGGGTTTGAGCCCGGATTTTCTTCGTCTTTAAAAAAGGTGTTCGATGCCGCCGAAAAAAATAGGACGGCTATGAAAGACGATTTCGTTTCGGTCGAGCATTTTATATTGGCGCTTTTTGATGTGAAAGATACAAAATCTTATGCAATTTTTGCAAAATTCGGCTTAAGCAAAGAAATAGTTTTAAAAGCCCTCACGGAAATAAGAGGAAGCGCAAGGGTTACGGATCAAAATCCTGAAGACAAGTATCAGGCGTTGGAAAAATATACGGCTAACTTAACGCAGCTTGCAAGATTAGGGAAGATTGACCCTGTTATCGGAAGGGATAGTGAAATTAGGCGGATAATGGAGGTTTTGTCGAGGAGAACCAAAAATAATCCCGTTCTTATAGGAGACCCCGGTGTCGGTAAGACCGCAATTGTGGAAGGATTGGCTAAAAGAATCGCCGACAGCGATGTTCCTGAAATTTTAAAGGATAAATCCGTTTTGTCGCTTGATCTGGGTTCCCTTATTGCGGGGGCTAAATACAGGGGTGAATTTGAAGACAGACTTAAAGCCGTCGTAAAAGAGATAAAATCCTCGGAGGGAAAAATTATAATATTTATAGACGAACTTCATAATCTTGTGGGGGCAGGCAAATCGGAAGGGGCAATGGATGCTTCCAATTTATTAAAGCCCGCTCTTGCAAGAGGCGAGCTCAGGGCTATCGGCGCTACGACAATCGATGAGTACAGAAAATATATAGAAAAGGATGCCGCTCTCGAAAGAAGATTTCAGCCTATATTTGTAGATGAGCCGTCCGTTGAGGATACAATATCCATTTTAAGGGGATTAAAAGAAAGATATGAGGCTTATCACGGCATAAGAATAAAAGACTCGGCGTTAATCGCAGCGGCAACGCTCTCCCATCGCTACATTACCGACAGGTTTTTGCCGGACAAGGCTATCGATTTAATAGATGAAGCATCCGCAAAATTAAGAATCGAAATAGATTCCTTACCGACTGTTCTCGATGAAATTCAGAGAAAGATTATAAAGATTAAAATCGAGCAGGAGGCATTAAAAAAAGAAAAGGATGCGGAATCAAAAAAGAGATTAAAGGAGATTGACGAAGAACTTGCCAATTTAGAAGAGGATTTTAATCAAAAAAAGGCAAAATGGCAAAATGAAAAGGATGTAATTAAAAAAATAGGGGAAATAAAAAAGGAAATAGATTCCTTAAGGGTTGAAGAGCAAAGGTTTGAAAGGGAAGGAAAATATGACAAGGTTGCAGAGATTAGATACGGCAAACTGGGCGGGCTCGAAAAAATATTGGAGGATTCAAACAAAAAGATAACTCAAATGCAAAAAGGGGGCGGTTTTTTAAAAGAAGAGGTCGATTCCGACGATATTGCAAGGGTCGTCGCAAAGTGGACGGGAATTCCCGTTACGAAACTTATGGAAGGCGAGAAGGAAAAGCTTTTGTTGATAGAGGAACATCTGCATAACCGCGTCATATCGCAAAATGAAGCAATAAGCAGTGTTGCCAATACCATAAGGCGTTCAAGGGCAGGCTTATCCGATCAAAACAAGCCTATGGGTTCCTTTATATTTTTGGGTCCGACAGGCGTGGGAAAAACGGAGCTTGCTAAAGCGCTTGCCGAGTTTTTGTTTGACGATGAAAACAATATAGTAAGAATAGATATGTCGGAGTATATGGAAAAACATACTGTTTCGAGGCTGATAGGCGCTCCCCCCGGCTATGTCGGCTATGAAGAAGGCGGGCAGTTAACCGAGGCGGTTAGAAGGCGGCCGTACAGCGTCGTGCTTTTTGACGAAGTGGAAAAGGCGCATCAAGATGTGTTTAATGTGCTGCTGCAGCTTCTTGACGACGGACGCTTAACCGACGGGCGGGGAAGGACGGTGGATTTTAAAAATACTATCGTCATTATGACTTCAAATATCGGCTCCGATATTATACAGAGTTATGCCGGCGGATACTATGAAGAGATGAAAAACAACGTTACGGGGCTTTTAAAAAATTACTTTAGACCCGAATTTCTTAACAGGCTTGACGATATAATTATATTTCATGCTCTTACCGAGGATGATATATTAAAAATAGTGGAGATTCAACTAAACAGGCTTAAAAAAATATTGGAAGAAAAAGGGATCGGGGTTCGCTATACGGATCCGTTAGTTAAGTTTATAGCTATGGAGGGTTATGACCCTATCTATGGGGCAAGGCCGCTAAAAAGGGCTATAAAAACCTTTTTGCAGGACAGGATAGCCACGGATTTACTTTCAGGCGGAATTATAACCGGCGATTCCATTGTTCTAGATTATAACGAAGGGCTAAATGATGTTATAATCGAAAAGGCCGTGACGGTTTCAGCCGAAGATGTATAAAATAATTAATTTGTCAATTTGACAAATATTAATATTAAAATTCAATTATTATTGTCATAATGACAAAATGTTCAATGTTAAAACGGAAAAATTTGTTATTCCGAAGGAAGCGATATTTTAGCCCATGTTTATCAAAGCATGTCTTTGATGTGGGCTAAAATGCCATTTTAACCATTGCATTAAGGGTTGCCGGGTCAATTTTAAAAAATAAAATATATTTTGGCATAATTATTGCTTCTTACATATATAAATAACTAAGGTATAATTTATCGGAGGTTTTTAAAGCTATGGGTTTTAAATCTGATTCCAAAATAATCGGCGCCGGCGTGGCCGTATTGATAGGTATAATTGCAGGAGTTATAATTACGGCAAATTTACATTTATTTAAAAAGTCCCTTGCCGAGCCGGCTTTG
>JAJYQZ010000158.1:0-1522 GCA_021794335.1 bacterium | reverse complement strand
TATGGGTTTTAAATCTGATTCCAAAATAATCGGCGCCGGCGTGGCCGTATTGATAGGTATAATTGCAGGAGTTATAATTACGGCAAATTTACATTTATTTAAAAAGTCCCTTGCCGAGCCGGCTTTGCCGGTAATTCATACGACTACGGATTCGGAGATGCCTGCCCAAAACGGTCCCAGTAATTTTATCGCATTGATAAAACAGGATAAACCGTTTGTCGTAAATATCAGAACAACTCAAAAGGTAAAGGGAGGACCATTCCAGATGTATCAAAATCCTTTCGGCAACGAGCAAAATCCTTTCGGTAACTTTTTTAACAATTTCTTTCATAATGTGCCTCAAAGCACCTATACCGAAGAAAGCCTCGGTTCAGGCGTAATTATCAGCAAAAGCGGTTATATAGTTACAAACAATCATGTTATAAAGGGGGCAACCAAAATATATGTTAAGCTTTATAACGGCAAAACTTTCAAGGCAAGGGTCATCGGGAAAGATCCGCAGGTTGACCTTGCCCTTTTAAAGATAAACGACGGCAATAATCTTCCCGTCGCGACCCTTGGAGACTCAACCAAATCCCAGATAGGAGAATGGGTTTTAGCCATAGGAAATCCCTTCGGGTTGGGTTGGACGGTTACTAACGGCATTATAAGCGCTAAAGGCAGGGCTATCGGCGGACCGTATGAAGATTTTATACAGACCAATGCCGCAATTAATCCGGGAAATAGCGGCGGACCCCTTATTAATATGAAAGGCCAGGTTATAGGAATAAATACGGCAATCATTAAGGGCGCCCAGGGAATAGGGTTTTCGATACCGGTAAATATTGTCAAGCAGGTTCTTCCGGAGCTTGAGACCGGTAAAATCACAAGGGGCTGGCTTGGAATAGAAATTCAAAAGATAACGCCGGCGCTCAAAAAAGCGTTTAATCTTGAAACTTCGCAAGGCGCCCTTGTTTCTTCGGTGCTTCCAAACGGTCCGGCGGCGCGTGCCGGATTAAAAAGCGGAGATGTTATAATAAAATTTAACGGGGAAAAGGTTAAAGAAATGTCGCAGCTTCCGTGGCTCGTGGGAAATACGAAACCGGGAAAAGCTGTTCCGATGGAGATTATAAGGCACGGCAAGAAAGAAACCATTATGATTACGGTTGGCAATTGGAAAAGCCCTAAAAATACCTTTAACGAAAAAACCCAAAAGGTTTCTGCTAAAAAGTTAGGGATTGTCGTTGTGCCCTTAACAAGTTCTAATATGCAGGGATACGGCATACAAAATGTTCATCACGGCGTTATAGTCTCAAAGGTCATACCCGGCGGAATAGGCCAGAGAATCGGAATAATGCCCGGGGATGTAATACAGGAGATAAATCATCAACCGGTTAATAATATAAAACAGTATGTTAATCTTATAAATCAGGCTGAAAAATCCAAACAGTTCCTTTTCTTTGTGAGAAGGGGAAATATGAAATTATATCTTGCATACTCGGAATAATGAATTTTTAAGTTTCAAATTAAATATATAAAGTTT
>JAJYQZ010000293.1 GCA_021794335.1 bacterium | reverse complement strand
CATTGGGCGTCAGGTTCATGTCTAAATACGCTCCTAAGGCAATGGAACTTGCCCCCAGAGATGTCGTAGCAAGAGCCGAACAGACCGAGATAAACGAAGGAAGAGGCGTTGACGGGGCTATTTTATTGGATGTCCGCCATCTTGGGAAAGAAAGGATTATGGAGAGGCTTCCGCAAATAATGCAGCTCTCGATAGATTTTGAAGGCGTCAACCCGATTTACGAGCCGATTCCGATCAGGCCGGGCATGCATTATTCCATGGGCGGTATTAAAACTGATTATAACGGTAGAACCGCAATAGAAGGCTACTATTCCGCAGGGGAGTCTGCATGCGTCAGCGTTCATGGGGCAAACAGACTCGGCGGCAATTCGCTGCTCGATACCGTGGTGTTTGGAAGAAGGGCAGGCATCGATATTGCGGAATATTTAAAAGACGCCGCATTTACTAAATTTGACGAGTCGCTTATAAAAAGGGACGAGGAAATTTTCGAGAAACTTAAAAAATCAAACGGAAAAGAAAGACACGGGCTGTTAAAAGCGGAACTTCAAGAGGAGATGAGGGCTAATGTCGGGGTTTTCAGGGAAGAGAAAGCTATGAAAAAAGCCGTTAAAAAGATTGAAGAGCTTAAAGAACGCGCCAAAAATATCGGGGTGGACGATAAATCAAAACTGTTTAACACCGACATTGTCGAGGCTTTTGAGTTTAGCAACATATTATTGATTGCAGAAGTTATCGCAAATGGCGCCATATTAAGAAAAGAATCGAGAGGGGCGCATTATAGAAACGATTATCCGGAAAGGGACGATGAAAATTGGCTTAAACATACTCTGGCAACTTTAGGCGATAACGGAAATATAAAATTCGATTTTTCCGAAGTTTCTATTACGAAGTTTAAGCCTCAACCGAGAACATATTGATATTTTTGGATAACTTTAAATATAGATAGGGGACAGACTTAAGTCTGTCCCCTTATAAAGGGGTAATATAATGGAATTTAAGGTTAGGACATATAGATTTAATCCCGAGACTTCCGACAAGCCGTATTATAAAGAATACGCGTTACAGGATTTTCCCGGCATGACCGTTTTGAACGCCTTGATGAAAATAAAATCCGAGATTGACGGGACTTTAAGCTTTAGAAGGTCTTGTAGAAGCGCTATATGCGGTTCATGTGCCATGAAGATAAACGGCATTTCCAAGCTTGCATGCAAGACTCAGGTAAACCCTGAAATCACAAAATTCGGCATAATTAATGTGGAACCTCTTGCCAATATGCCCGTAGTCAGGGACCTTATCGTCGAGCAGGAAAGTTTTTTCGATAAAATCAAAGAGATCAGGCCATATCTGTTAGGTCAAAGAGAGGACGAAGAACATCATAAGTTTCATGCTTTAAAAGAAGGCGAAAAGATAATACAACCTGTTTATTATAAATCCGAATTTCAAAATTTAACAGGAAATAACGATACCCCGAACTGCATTTTATGCGAATGCTGTTATTCGGAATGCGGCGGTGTCGTGGGAAACAAAAATTATTTGGGACCTGCCGCTCTTGCCAAGCTATACAGGTATAGCGAGGACCCGAGAGACAACGACAGGAACGGCTCCCGTTTAGTAAACGGTTCAAAACCCGACGGCATGTGGGACTGCGTTCACTGTCAGGCGTGCGAAGAGTTCTGCCCAAAAGGGATTTCGCCGGTGAAAGGAATAGTTAAAATGCACGAGAAGGCGATAAAAAATTCCATTACTTTTTCGAGCGGCGCAAAACACATTATTTCGATAGCTAAATCCATTCAAGAAACCGGAAGACTCGACGAGGTTAAGGTCGCGTTCGATACGGGAGGAATAACGGGGCTTATCAACGATTTGCCTATGGCTTTCGGCGCGGGATTAAAAGGGAAAATACCTCCCATCAGGCTTAAATTAATCAAAGATATGGATGATATAAGACTTGCATATAAGGAATTAGATCTGGAGGGAAAATGATATGATAACTTATGCTTATTACCCAGGCTGTGTGGCGCAGGAAAGCGGAAAAGAACTTGACGGCGCAACCAAATTTGTCGCAAAAAAGTTGGATATTAATTTAATTCCTATGCCGGAGGCTTCATGTTGCGGCGGCGGAGTTATCGACGGATTCGATAAAAATTTAAAGCTTTTTATAAACGGCAGAACGTTGGCTTTGGCGGAAAAGGAAGGGCTTGACATATTAACCATCTGCAATACCTGCACTTTAACCCTCAGCGAAGTTAACGAGGAGCTTATAAATAGCAGCGAATCCTTAAATAAGACAAACGAATATCTTGCGCAAATAGGACTTAAATATTCGGGCAAGGTTAAAATAAAGCACCTGTTGTACGCTATAAGGGACGACATAGGTTTTGATAATCTTAGGAAAAAAGCGGTGAGAAGTTTAAAGGGGGTTAATATCGCCCCATTTTACGGCTGCCACATATTAAGACCCTCAAACGTGGTCAAATTTGACGATGTCGAAAACCCGCAGGGATTCGAAGAATTAATAAAGGCGTTGGGCGGAGAACCGGTATCTTATGCCCGAAGAACAAAATGCTGCGGCTTTCAAACGATACTTGTCAACGAAGCCACATCCACTTCCTTAGCGGGAAACGCCATTTTTGAAGCGCAGGAGAAAGGGGCGGATGTTATGGTTACCCCATGTCCATTATGCCATTTAAGCCTTGACACATATCAGACCGTTGCGGCCAGAAGTATCAATAAAAAATTATCGCTGCCGATAACGCACCTTCCGCAGCTGATAGGAATTGCGTTAGGGGGGGATTATGCCGAAATGGGGTTCTCACGGCATAATGTTTCGCTTAGGTCCGTAATGGCAAAAGTTAGACAAAACGAAATTTAATATAAATATAATAGAAGGGGGCAGACTTAAGTCTGCCCCCTTAAAAATAAATAAAAAAAAGGAAGGTTCAGATGTCAGACAATATAAATTTAGTTCTTAAAGCCCTTAAAGGTCTTTCGATTATAGCGCAGGAAAAATTGGACGATTATGTGGATATATCGGATGAGGAGAGCAGGGAAGCCGCCGACCAAATTATTGAAACCGTAAAATATGAATCAGGCGTTATATTTAAGTCTATAAAAGAAAAGTTAGCCGACATTTTACTTGACGAAATGCATTTTGCTTCAACTTACGATATTGAAGAACTAACAAGGAAGATTCAAAAATTAGAAAGCAAATTAGACGAATTATCCAATAAAATTAAGTAGAGTATTGGCAGCGTTCCGGTTAAAACCCTTCAAGCAGAGTATTTTTTATATTCTATGAGTACTTCGACATTGGTTTTTATTTCAAAGTAGTCTCTTATACTTGACCGTAAATGCTTTATATCTTCCATTCCAAATATCTTCCCCTTATTATTTGTGAAAAAAATGAAAGTGGGTATGTTTTCTCCTGCCTTTTGAGCGCCGTAAGCTATATATTTGAAGAGCCGCCCTCTTTTCTGGCTGCTCTTTGAATCTATTATAAATTTATTGACATCTTTTGTTTTGATTTTTACCTTTTTTGCATCGTTTATTTCAACGGATAAATCTATCAGCCTGTTAAGGTTTTTATTTGTTTTAGAAGATATAAAAATAAAGGGCGTTTCCGAAAATTCTTTTAACCTTAGCTTAATATCTTTTTTGAGTTCGGAAACTTGAATATTTTCGTTTCTTAAGTCCCATTTGGTAAAGGCGACTATAAACGGTTTTTTTTCTAAATTTATCATTTTTAACAAAGATAAATCGTCATGCGTTATTCCTGCCGTAATATCTATAAAGACAATTATGACATCCGCCCTTTTTATCTGGTTTAAGCTTTGTTTTTGAAAGCCCTCCGAATAAATATCCAGCTTTGATTTTTTTCTTATCCCTGAGGTATCGATTATAGTTATTATCCGATTTTTATATTTAAGGTAAGTATCGATTGAATCCCTTGTCGTACCCGGTTTTTCATCGGTAAACAGCAAATCTTCCCTTATAATTGAATTTATAAAAGTTGATTTGCCGCTGTTGGGTCTGCCGACGATTGCAATCTTTAAATTGTTTTCGTAAATATCCGTAGGCCGTTTATTCGTATTCGAGGTATCGGGGCCTTTTATTTCCTTGGCAATCTGCTCTAAAAGGTCGTCTATGCCGAACCCGTTTTCGGCGCTTATCGCAATGGCTTTTTTAATGCCGAGGGACGAAAATTCGACGTATGCGTTTTCAATATTTTTTAAAGAATCGACTTTGTTTATCACAAGGATAATCGCCCCTCCCTTCCCTCCTTGCGCCTGCGTAATGTTTTTAATAAGGTGAAGATAAATTTCTTTATCTTCGGGTATCATGCCGTTTTTAAAATCTACGACAAAAAGAATAACCTTCGCCTTTTTGGCGTAATTAAAGACGCGCTCCCGTACCTTTTTTTCCAATGAGCGAAGCTCGAACGGCGTTTCGCTAGAAGAATACAGATTAAACCCGCCGCTATCTGAAACGAAAAAATTGACCCCGTTATATGAGGCAGGTTTAATGTTTAAATCGAGCGTTGTGCCTGAAATCTTTGAAGTTAACGCGTGCGAACCTCCCAATATTTTATTAAAAATAGTAGATTTGCCGACATTAGGCCTTCCGACGAGGATTACCAGAGAATCGTTATTTTTTATCATAAGATTGAGATTGAGTATGGGTTTGGGTTTGCAATGTTTTTAGAGCCTCAGATGCGGCAATCTGTTCGGCAAATTTTTTGGATAAGCCGCTTCCGTACCCTAATATTTTATTATTTATGTTAACGCATATCGTAAAAATAGCGCGGTGGTCCGGTCCCTCTTTTTTTATTGTATAATATTTTGGCACGGTATTGTACTGTTTTTGAACAAGTTCCTGTAATATTGTTTTAAAGTCCTTATTTTTAAAAATTTCTTCGTTTACTTTTGGTATTAACCGGGATAAATGTTCTAAAAATACCTCTTTTGTTTTATTATAAGACGAGTCCAAAAATATCGCCCCTATTACAGCCTCATAAACATTGCCGATAATCCTTTTATTTTTTTGTTCCTCGATATTTTCCATTAATATAAATTTGGGAATTTTTAAATTATTGGCAATTTTGTATAAATTCTCGAGGCTGACTATTACGGAACGCCTTCTCGAAAGCTCGCCCTCCGATAAATCTTCGAAATTCAGATAAAGATATTCGGAGACAATTGCGCCTATAACGGCGTCCCCCAGAAACTCGAGCCTTTCGTAATTATATTCGGGGTTATAAGATTTATGGGTCAGCGCCAACGTGATAAGCTCTTCGTCGTTAAAGTAATAGCCTAACCTTTTTTCGATATCTTCAAAATTCATATTGTATTAATTATATATAACCCAAATCCCGATTTAGAAAAATATTTATATATTCCAATGCTAAGTAAATCTGGATTCCCGCTTTCGCGGGAATGACTTTGAGAGGATTTATCGTTTCACCCGTTGGGTGTCATTCCTGCGAAAGCAGGAATCCAGAAAATAAAATCCTAAATCGGGATTTGGGTATAATATATTTTAAATAAAATCCTCGAATGCGATTAATACTTCGTCCTTAGCGTATAAATCTTCGGTTTCTATAATTTTACCTTTAAACAATTTGCCGGGAGGTATCGTTAAATTATCTTGGCGTAGCTTTGCCTTTATATAATTTGAACTCACTGCCTTATTGCATGGAAGGCTTAAAAATTCCAGCGATTTATTTTTAAATTTAAGGTGGAAATCTATTTTCTTTTGCAGAGAAATTTCCATGATTTTATTAGTTCTTTGTTTTATAACCCGTCCGTCAATCTTCGGCTCCATTAAGCAGGCTTTGGTGCCGGGCCTGTCCGAATATGAAAAAGCGTGAATGTAATATAGCGGCAATCTGCTCAGGCTGTCTGCGGCGTCCAAAAAGTCTTCCTCCGTTTCGCTCGGAAATCCGCTTATAATGTCGGTGCCTATCGCCGCATCTTTGATTTTACCTGTTAATTTTTCGGCAATTTTCATATAGTCCTCAAAATTATAATGCCTGTTCATAAGCGCAAGTATTTTGCTTGAAGCGCTTTGCAGGGGAATATGAAAATGGTTTTGTATTTTCTTGCTATTTGCAAAAATTTCGATTAGTTCGTCGTCGATATAAATCGGGTCGATAGAGCTTATTCTGATTTTTATCGGGATATTTAATTCCTCGATTCTTTTTAATAATTCCTTAAATCCCTGCCCCTTTCCGTTTTTGCCAGCCCTGATTTTACTTTCGTATGAGCCTATATTTACGCCCGTAAGTATAACCTCTTTATAACCGAGGGTATTAAATTCCTTAACGGAATTTAATACGGCTTTAATATCTAAAGACCACTTTACGGGTCTTGCTTTCGGTATAATACAAAATGAACATTCCGTTTCGCACCCCTCCTGTATTTTCAGGTAGGGTCTTACCCTCTTTTGATTTAATATAGTACCGGGGAGCGTTTCCGAGGCAGTTTTTAACAATACTGCCTTCCTGATATTATCGATTAATTGTATATTCGGACGCCCTGAGAAATCTTTTTTATTAAGCTCTGCCGAGCATCCGGTTAGTATGAGGCGGCTTTCGGGATAATTTCTTCTGATCTTTCGTATGATTTTATTTGTATAAGTATCGGCCTTTTCGGTTACGGAACAGGTATTTAAGAAAAACAGTTGAATATTTTTTGGATCGGATTTAAGGTTTAAATGCATATTTTGAGCGGTTAAATCAGGTTCCACGATATTTATGTTTAATTGCTTAAATATTTCCTCGAATTGAGACGATTCAAACTGGTTAAGCTTGCAGCCTGAGGAGATAAAAGCGCAATTGACGGCGCCGTTACCGTCTTGAATGTCCCTAAGGTCATCAAGATTTAAATTGAACGATTCGAGTATTCCGTCTTTTATGTCGGTTATGTTATTAGTTTCTATTTTTTCCATATTTAATAAAACTGTTTACGATATTATTCCGCCGCCGACAACCTTAAGCCCGGAATATAAAACTGCGGATTGTCCGGGGGTTATAAATTTGACGGGTTCGTCAAATAATACTTTAACCTCCTCATTTTCCAAAACAAAGGCTTTACATTTATAATCCGGCGAAGAATATCTTATTTTAACGGTTAAATCCATTTTATTAAGCTCCGCCCCGCCGTAAGGGTTAATAAAATTAAAATCTTTTATATATAATTCGCTATTATAGCAATTTTCCAAGTTTCCGACAATTATCTCATTGGTATCCGCAGATATTTTTACGACATATAAGGGCGATTTTGAAGGTAAGCCTAGCCCCTTTCTTTGCCCGACCGTATAGTTAAAAATGCCGTTGTGCTCGCCTACAATATCGCCTGTTAAATTTTTTATAAGCCCCTTATTTTTAGAAAGTTTAATCTGTTTTTCGATGAATCCGGCGTATGTCCCCTCGGAAATAAAGCATAAATCCACGCTGTCTTTTTTGTTTGATATTTGGCTAAAACCCGCTTCCAAAGCGATTTTCCTTGTATATTCCTTGTCAAAGCCGCCCACGGGGAAAATAATGCTTTTAAGGCTGTTCCGGGTTAAATTATAAAGAACATAAGACTGGTCCTTAAGAACATTCCTTGACTTTAAAAGGAAATATTGCCCGTTTTTATTTTTTGTTATCCGTGCGTAATGTCCAGTCGCTAAAAACTCCGCGCCTAATTCCTTAATTCTTTTTAATAAAATATCGAATTTTAGAATACGGTTACATGAAATACAGGGATTTGGGGTTCTCCCGTTAATATATTCGGAGACGAAAGGAAGGGTAACGAAGGTTCTAAACTCTTCTTCAAGATTTATGACAAAATGGGGTATGCCGAGCCTGACACATACCTTTTTGGCATCAAGAATATCGTCTATACTACAGCATGTTTTTGCCTCGGTTTGGCCGGCATTCAATAGGTGCATCGAAACCCCTATTACCCCGTACCCCTTTTCTTTAAGTATCATTGCGCTGACGGAACTGTCAACGCCTCCCGACATCGCCACCGCAACCGTTCTTTTGGATTTTATAAACATTTTTATTGGCTTGTCCCTACCCGCTCCAGCGGGAAAGTTTCTATGGAACTTCACATACCTTCGGCACGCGTTCAAAAAACTTAATAATTTTTATACGGGATTTGCCCTAAGTTTTAATACCCCCTTTTTTATTGCGCTTATCGCGTAATCTATGTCATCCATAGTCGTAAATCTCCCTATGCTGAATCTAATGGCCGATTCTATTCTTTTTATATCATAGCCG
>JAJYQZ010000040.1 GCA_021794335.1 bacterium | reverse complement strand
TTTTTTAGCAGGCAGATTTTTGGTTAATTTCACGGCATTGTATAAGCCTAAAGACATAATCTTAGTTCCGCCGGTAATGTTTGCGATAATTTCGTCAAACTTTTCGCCATATCGGCTCTTAAAATCCACAAACCAGTTTTCTAATTTTCCCTCTACGTCCGCCGGAGATTCCGGATTAACGTTGATAGTCCATAAATTTCCTTTTTCTTCGGAAAAGTCAGTATTTTCAGATATTCTCTTTAAGCCTTTAAGTATGAAATTTATCTTAGCGCTAACTTTCTCGGTCGAAACCATGAGAAGCGCATCCGGCTTATAATGCTCTATGCATAAAACATTAGGAATTGTTTGCTCGCTTATTAAGGAGATGAGGAGTTTCATATTATAAGAATCAATATCTAAAATTAATTTTTTTATTTAGGGGAACATTTAAAAAGTTTTTTATTTTTAAAATCATCGACTAATTTACCGTAAGGTTTCAAATAACAGTTGTTTTTTCTAATATTTGCAAAGTTTTTCAACTCCATATAATTTAAAAATTTATCCATATCTAAGTCGCTATATTCTTTAGCCATAGAAACAATTTCCTTATACTGATCGGTTTCTTTAAGGGACTTCCCAATTTTGCCTTTAACGTATTCATTAAATTGGGAAATATAATTTTTATAAACAGCGCTTTCGAATTTTAACTCATCGTAATTTACTATATTCAAACTTTCTATATAAACTTTGGACTTTCCGAATCCGAAAGGCTTTCCTCCACCTAAAGTATGGAAACATTCTTCTTCGTCGTTAATAGTCAATGCACTCAATAAAGCCCCTAATTCTATAGGTTGTAAATTATGAAACGAAACTTTTCCTTCAAAAACCGTACCTTCAGGTAAGGGTCTCATTTTTGATAAAAGTTTTTTATTCTCCACAGATTCGGAGATGGATTCAATATTAGCGTTTAAATGGACAGGATACCTTTTAAAACCGGCGAGTTTAGCTTTCTGGTCGTCATACGTCGATAATCCTTGCGCATTATTATATTGTTGAATAAGATAAAAAGGGAGGAAGGTAGCTTTAGGACTAGATAATATTTTGTTTATATTCGAGGATTTTTGCAAATTGCTACTATCTTTGGATAAGAATGCATGTCCGAATTGAATTCTTCCTTTTAATCCGGTTTCATCGTTTTTATCGTCGTTATTTGAAGTGAAGCCAAATAAACATTGTGCAAAATCTAATTTATTTTTATCTAAATGATCGCCTTTTATAAGGTCGGAAATCTTAAATTGATAGGGCAATTTATATAATTGCGATAAACCGAAGTGTAAAATTTTGCCATCATTATTTTTATCGCTTTTACCTGGCACAAAAAAAACCGGAATTTTAAAATCTTTATTTTTCTTCCGTAAAGATTTCCAATAGCTCCAGTCTTTTGACTCGTCGGGCTGATTATTGAAATATGCCGATTTAAAATTTTTTATTTGTTCTTCGTAAACCGTATATGTTTTATCATTTGAATCAAAAAATATAAATTCCAGCCATTTACCTGTTTTTTTCTGACCTTCATTATCTTTTCTGACGGAAGGCTGTCCTGTAAAAACTATAGTTCCCGGCTTCCCCGAATTGTTTTTACTTATACAATACATTTTTTTGAATTGCTCTTGATCAAGCACTTCATCAAAACCACGATGTAATAGCTTAAAATCAAAATCTCTACCGCTTTTTTTAAAAAAACTTTCGTATTTATATTTCGCAGGTTTTTTATCCTCCGGAATTTTATCATTTGAGCCGGAATATCTAAATTCATTTTTAAAATTAGTTCCTAAATTCTTATCGATTTCTTCATGGCTTATTCTTCCGGGTATTCCGCAATCTTTGATTTTCCATTCTTTTTCGCTTCCCATAGTAAGCCAGCCGCAGTGTATCTTACCCGCCTCCAGCGATTTCTTATATTTAGGATTATACAAATCCCTATATGAATAAGCGTAATCGTCGTAAATAGAAAGTTTGGAAAAAGATAAAATCTCAAGCAGGCTTCTGAAAGCGCCTTTCAAAGAAGTTCCGGGCATAAAATAATTTCCATCCGGATCTTTACAGAATAAATTCAACGAAGGCACCTCAGTGGGTTTATTGTTATACGATTCTATGTTGTCCTCATTCCGCCTGAGATCCTTTATCTCGGTATTTTTTTTATCGCCTCTATTTTCCTCGCCCTTACCGGAACCAATTAATATTGGGCTTTTAGCCGTAATAGTATATTTGATTTCCCCGCTGAGACCGTCTGAAAACGGTATATCATGATAGATATTGTTTGCCCATTCAGGAAAAATCACTTTTTCGTTTAACGGAACGAAATTATATGGACAAGTAATATCGAAAGACGGGGACGATTCTTTTTTCTGTTGCGGCATTGTTTTTTTTCCTATAGTCTTATGGTTACTATACATATCAGTTTAATTTCCTCCAAAAACCCTTAAAACCTTAAAATACAATTACTCGAACCCGTTGAAATAAAAAAGGGTAGGTTTAATCTTATAAATTCCGTCTTTATTTTTTATTTTTTTGTAAACTTTGTTTATTTTAATAGAATTGATACCGGTAATTTTTTTAATTAAATTATCGATTATAAATTTATATTCCTGAATAAATGCCGTATCCTCTTCTTTGTTTAAGGCGTCGATATTAAATTCTTTAATCTGATATTCATCGTTCTCTCTAAAAATATAAATCGACCTTGCGTTGTTTTCCGTTTGCAGCAAAATCCAGCCCTCTATAATAAAAGCTTCCGTTGAATCAAGTATAGACGTTAAAGCAGGTATATTTTTTTTTATAAAAATATCTTCTTTTTTAATTTGCCTGTGCGAAGGATGAAAATATCCCGTCGCTTTTAAATTTTCACACTTTTTCCATAATTCTTCGAGCTGTTTTTTCATCTTTTTATCTTAATCGTTATTTTGAAATTAAACTTTTTGGAAAGCGCCATGTCCTCTGTTGACGCCTCCGCCAAGAGGCAAAAGACCGTTTTCTATATCGAATATCGTCCTTTTGAGGGCTTCTTTAATATCGCTATCCTTTTCAAACACTTCTTTTTTGACTATAAATCTTATATTTATTTCATCATTTTCTGAAATACGCAAGACTTCTTCGCTGAATAAAGCGCCGTCTATTGATTTGCCGGTAAACCTGTCTATGCTGACGTGCTGAAGAGGAACTAACTTACACTTACTTTCTTCGATAAATATATCCTCGAAAAACGTCTTTCCCGCATAATTATCTTCTTCTTTCCCCTTTTTTTCCTTCTTGCTGCCGAATAAAAGTTTACAGGCGGGATTTTGAGGGGATACCGACAATTCGATTTTTTCTTTATCTATTTTATCTGTAAAGATTTTTTTAATCGCATTATAATGAAACGCGATTCTGTGAGAAATAGCCCCCTTTATGCTTGAAGCCGGTAAAACATAATATATTTTATCGGGCTTATCTTTATTATAACTTATTGTAATTTCTTTAAGCGGGGTTATGTCCGCACCGGCGTCTTCGGAACCATAACCTGAAGAAAAAATAAAAAAATCTCTCGGTTTTAATTTTAACTTATATTCTATTGTTCCGCCGTCGCCTGTAAGTAAAATTGTATTATTATTTTTTAAATTATTTTCATAATCGTCAAAAAGTTCTTTTGCTCCAGATAAGAAACAGCGGTCTAAATATTCGTTAAGTTCTTTTTGGTCGTTCAATCTATATATGTTTTCTCTTAAGTTTATCAATTTAAACAACCCAAACCCATGCCTTGTTCCGCCGCCAAGTCTAAAATTATCCGACTTTATGAAGTTTAAAACGTTGTTCCAAGTTTTTGCGTCTTTATGGTCGCCGCTATTGCCTTTAAATTCTATTTCAAATACAAACCTTAAACCCTTCGGCGCAATCTGCTCATCGAATTTTGAATGTTTTATAGTTGTTCCCTTGCCGTTAACGGCATTTCTTTCCCGCACGGGAAGACTGCCTGAAACGAAAAGATTCAAAAAATCGTTTAAATTTTCCGGTATATCTATAACGGGTGAGCCGTCTTTATCTACAATTATTGCATGGGAAAACATTATTCTTGAGCCCTTTCCGTTATCGCCTTCGGCATAGCCAAAAATATCGCCGACGGAATTTTGTTCTTGATCCGTATCCTTTTTACAATAATCCGACAGTGTTCTTCTTAACACACCCGCCAGAGACGTGCCCGGAATCAAAGGTAAGCCGTTTATATCCGTTAATACAGGACTATCTATAATAACGGAATAATCGTCGGAGCATATTTTAAAAGGAGTTGCCGCTTCAATTAAAAAAGTCCCCAAAAATCTATCTTTATAAATACAAGATTCGTGTTCCATTAATAATTTCCTCTATTTTTTCCTTTTATATCCAATGAAAACAATTTAGCTAAATATTCTATGGCAATCGTAAAATTATAAGACGAATCGCCCTTATGCTTATCTAATTTTTCTATTAGAATTTCCCTTGCGCCTGTACTTTCCCATATATCGTGCGCAACTCCGTGTCCGGTATATTCTTTTATTTTATCAATCAGCAAAATTTTATCTTTACCGTATTGTTTAGCTATACCCCTAACGGCTCCCCACTGGCTTTTCGTAATTTTGTCAAATTTACGTTTATTAGCATCATTATGTATTTCTTCGGCAAGTTTTAAAGATTGATCTACAATGAATTTTTCATTTATTTTTGAATTGAGATATTTTAAAACTTTTTTCTCGTTATTATCAATTATAAAAGCATTGCATAATCGAACGTTTTTATTTTCGGATTCATATCCGCAAACTGCTTTATTCAGCCCTGTATATTCCTTTTTAAATAAAAAAGGTGGATTAACGTAAATTTCTCCAAACCCTTCGCTTAAATAATTTCCGGCGTATATTACCTTTTTAGAAATTAACGTCTCTTTTTCTGTTTTATCTACCCTTTCGATACATATGACGCTACCCGCGTTTATTGCCGTCCTCATAGGCATCCTTCGTTTAACGGCAAAGTTAAACATATTAAATTTTCTGTAATCGACATACGTTTTTTTATGAGATATTCTACCGGAATTTATTCCTAAAACAACAGGGGAATCTAAATCTACTTTATTAAACCCGTATTCGTTATTTAAAACCAGATCGCTTTTGGCATATAAAAATATTAAGTCATCATTCGAGTTTTCCGAAACGGAAAACACCGCATCGGATATAGAGTTAAAAGATTTGCCGATAATTTTTAAATCATAAGGCATAATATCTATACTGCCAAATTGCGCCGTTTTAGACTTTCCTATAAAATGCCTGCCGGCTAATATTTTTCCTACCGCTTCAACGTCGGATTCCGGAATAGAGGAATCGAAAGCCACTTCAAAAAGATATTCGGTTCCCTTTTTTAAAGTTTCATAGGCGAACATAGAAGCGTCTTTGCTCCTTCCAAGTCTTGCGTCAAATGCGGATTTAAGCTGAAAATTATAATCGGGGGTATAAAGAGTATTAAATTTGATGTCTATATAATCTTCCCGTATCTGCTTAGGCTGTTTATCATTTAGCCGTTTTTCCAGATCGTCGTATCCTTCGACAAGATGCGCCCCAACTATTTTTTCAGTTTTTTCTTCGTCTTTTGGATAATGCCAGCTCAAAGGGGCTTTTAAAGAAGGCTTGCCGTCAATATAAACAAAGGCATTACCGAATTTTACTTTTCCGCTATGAAATATATCGAATGGATTTGGGAATTCATTATAATACTGAGCGGTTATGCCGAGTATTAAAGAACCGGGTATAAAACTTAAAGATTCCGGAACTCCTTCGGTAGCGGAAATCGACTTTAATATACAATCGGAATCTAATTTAATTTTAAAAAATTTATTAATCATAATACTATATTTAAAATTATTTATCGTCTTTTATCGATTCGATACTTAAGCATTCACATCTGCCGAAACCCCTATTTCTATTAAGACCTAATCTCTTTACGCCTTTAGCGCATATTTTGAGCATATCTATATCTTCCGTGAAAATATCGCTTAAGCAATACCATTCCGAAACCAGAATAAGCGGAATAACAAACTCGATACTTCTAAGAGTTTTATCTTCGGCGGTTCCGGTTTTTTCGTCAATTTTAGTAAATGTTCTTCTTGTGTAAATATATTGAACCGCAGGTTTATTTTTATCTTTTAGCATTAGTATTTCTTTTTTTAGATTATCGGAAATTAAGGCATTAGAAAATATCACTTTCCCATGTTTGTCTCCTTCGCTGCCGAATACATTTTCTATAAATTTGCCCCATTTGTCTTCTTCTGAAGATTCGAATGTGCTTTGGGCAAAATCCCTCAATAAGCCTTTTATGGTTCGTCCCGGAATATAAGGAAATCCTTCGTCATCCTTAATTACCGTCAAATCGATTTCCGAAGTTCCCGTCAAACCGCTACTGCAGTGCCATTCGCTTAAGAATTTAAAAATAAAATTTCCTCTTATGTCTCCCATATTTTTATATGCCCCATTTTGCGTCTATTGAGCTTTCAATAGAAATTAGGTCGTATATTGCCGACTTTTTTAAACTCTTCTTGTAATAATCGGTATCATTAAGTTTTTTGATATTGTTCAGCGGTAGTTCCATCTGTTCTGGATTAACTTCTCTTGCTCTTTTTAAAAAACTTAATCCTAATTTTTCGCCTTCCATATTTATTATGGATAATGCTTCTCTGAAAGCGCTCCTTAAACCCTTTTTTTCTTTTAAATATTTTGCCGTTTCTATAAGCAGTCCTATATCCGGATACGTAAATCCATAAGAATGCCCTGCGCTAATAGCATATGGTCCAAATAAAAAATCTATCGATTTATCGTGGGATTTTCTTTCTTTGTCCATAATATGGTCTAAATCGCTAAAATAGCTTGACTGTATAGAATGAAACAATAGAGCGCCGGGTACTTCGTATTGTTTGCCGCCGTTAATATTAATATTTTCTTTTGTAATTTTTTTAGCCTTGCCGCATAAACTTTCCGCCATATCAAAAGACATATAAAAAGGAAAGTGGCTTTTTGAAAAAGAAATACCGGCGGTAGTAGTCATTTTTGTAATTCCGGCTTTTTTAAGAAATTTTTCGAGATATTTCGACGTTAACTCCTCATATTTTAGCATATAATTTCTTAAAAGTTCGAATACGTAATCAGGTTGGCATACAAAATTAAAATCTTCGCCGCTAAGCGTAAATATCCTGAAAGGTAATGTTCGGTTACTTTCGTTTATTAAATCTTTAAATGTTTTTACGATTGCGTAACCAGCTGACTCTTTAACCGCTTTATTGAGATTATATGAAAATTCCTTATAATCGTTCTTATTATCAAAATTTTCTCCGTCTTTATTTTTTTTACTAAAAATATCCTTTTTTAAAAATCCGGTGCCGTTTCCATCGGAATGGACTACGGCAATAAGGCTTTTTGCGTTTTTAATTTTGTCAAACTCCGATTCAAATTTAAAATTTAAATTAGTTAAATCATTTTCTTCTTCATCGCAAATACCGGCTATATTTATATCGCCGAAAAACGACCTAAACGACATGCCTCCGAAGTTTTTAAACAAACTTAATTTTACGCATTTCTCAAAGTCCGCAGATTTATAGCCGTCTTCTAAAATATCTTCGGAATTAACGACTTCGCCATCTATTTTTACGGATTTTACCGCCGAAAAGCCGGAAGCGGGATCTATTTCGGCTATCATAGGAGAATAGTCTAAAATATCGGGGAAATTTCTATTTGTCGAAAGTTTGTCGTCTATTTCCTGCAGTACCGAGGTGAAATTATTGTTTATCTCGGATTCTTCTTTTTGTAAAACCGCTTGTGTTACAAGGAGGTTTGGAGCATTAATCGCAAGTTTTTTATTAAAATCTATTATAAATTTGTTTAAGGATTCTAAATCGGAAAATATCGCTTTAAAACTTCCGGTAGTATTCTGAATTATTTCGGCGTTATATTTTTTATCATTTGCGCTGCCGAATAAACCAAAACCATCGCTTAATCGTTCGATAATTTTGCTTGCTCCGACTATTTCCTTGAATTTATTGGAATTAAAGACGTATTTTTGAATTTTATTGGCATTAGCTCCAAATAAATATTTAACGTCCAATTTTTGCTCCGCAAATTTATTATTGTTTTTAATATAATATTTATTAAATAAAAAATCAACAATAAAGATAAAAACGCAGATGCAGTTTCATTATATCTCGTATTTTATCGTGCGCCAGAATTTTGATTGAAATATAGGAAGGAAACTACTTAAAAGATTTTTAATCGGCATTGGGATTATAGGGTCGTTTACGAAATTATTGAAGGATAAA
>JAJYQZ010000034.1 GCA_021794335.1 bacterium | reverse complement strand
GTAGGCTTTTTGGTCTTTCCGCCTACCGTATATATAACGATTTCCGCAAACAAAACTATTGCAATTACTATTCCGATAATTTTTTGGTGAAAATCAGTCTTAATAGAGTTTAATTTTGAAATATTTAACAACATTATAACCAATACTACAAGAACCATTATAGCTCCTGCATAAACCAATATCTGCATTACGGCAAGAAACTGCATATCCAAAAGTACGTAGAAACCTGAAAGCGCAAAAAAACAAAGAACTAAATAAAGCGCCGAAGTTAATGGATTTTTCATAGATATAACCATCAACGCAGAAAAAATAGCTATAAATGCAAAAATGTAGAATAGTGCTTCCACGATTAATACCTCAAGTTTTATCTAGATTTAATTAATTTATCTATGCCGTAAATGCCTTCATCCCGCGTATAAAATGCAACTTCGTAATCGGTTCCAAGACTAATAGCTTCCTCGGGACATATTTCTTCGCAGTAACCGCAACAGATACATCTTAATAAATCAATTTCGAATGAAGACGGATGGCGTCTGCCGTCATTATAAATTCCTTGTTTTAAATTGTCTAAGCTATGATTATGTTTCTGCCTTTCCGTAAGTTCGTGTTCTGATCCGTAGTCCACGTAACCGGTTTTTATTTTTATCGCTTCGGACGGACAGACGGTTTCGCATAAAATACAAGCTACGCATCTTAAAGAGCCGTCGCCGTTAACGTTAAGATGAGGAAAAGCCCTGAATCTTTCGGCTATTCTTAGATGCTCCTTTGGATACTGAAACGTTACGGGTTTTTGAAAAAAAGTTTTAATAGTCGTTTTAAGACCTATTAAAAAATTTTTAGAAATCTCCAAAATAGACTTTTCTTGTTTCCGGGTATTCATTTATTATCCTTTAAGCAAAACCATTACGAATCCTGTTACTATTATATTTGCAAGAGCTATCGGAAGCAGAAACTTCCATCCGAAATCCATAAGTTCGTCATATCTAAGCCTTGGATACGTCCATCTCAGCCATAAATAAATAAGTATTATAAAAAATACTTTTATCAAAAACCATATAACCGGCGGTAAAAAAGGTCCCTGCCAGCCGCCCAAAAATAAAGTGGTAATTATCGCACTATTAACCACCATTTGGGCATACTCCCCTATGAAGTAGAAAGCAAATTCCATACTGGAGTATTCAGTGTGAAAGCCTGCTACAATTTCACCTTCAGCTTCTCCTATATCGAACGGAACCCTGTTCATTTCAGCAGTAGAAGCAATTAGATATAGCAAAAACCCGACAGGCTGATACACTATAAACCACATATGCGACTGTTCGGAAACTATTTTTGACAAACTTAAGTCTCCTGCAATCATTATTATACCCACTATTGAAAGAACAAGTGCTATTTCATAACTTATCATCTGGGCGGCGGTCCTTATCCCCCCAAGAAGAGAATATTTGCTGTTAGATGCCCAACCTCCTATAACTACTCCGTAAACACCCAAAGAAGTCAGTGCAAGAATAAAAAGTATCCCGACGTTTACGTCCGTTATTTGAAGAGGAACAGTATGCCCCATAATTTGTATAGGAGCGCCGAACGGAATAACCGCAAAAGTAGTTAATGCCGGTATGACGACCAGTATTGGAGCTAAAATAAATAAAAATTTGTTTGCGTCTTGCGGTATAATGTCTTCTTTGAAGAATAGTTTTATTCCATCCGCTATAGGCTGTAAAAGCCCATGAAATCCTGCTTCCATAGGACCCATCCTGTTTTGTATCCTGGCTGCTATTTTACGTTCTAAGAGCGTTAAATAAGCGGCCGATAACAGCAGTCCTGCAAACACTATTAATATTTTAATAACTTCAGCAGTAAGCCAAAAAAGCATGTTTATAATACCCGTTAATAATACAGTTTGGTTTTATCGTTATAGTAAAATTTACTTCTTCCTTTAATTTTATTATAATATATTACGTTTCCGCTTTTAACGGAATTTAAAAAATCTTCTGTTTCTTTCAAATTATACGTAATATTCATTTTAAGCGAAATGTCGGTAAATATGTCAGTTAAATTATATCTGTAAATACCGAAATTAAATTCGTTATTTACGTTTATGATTTTGCCTTCAAAATTTTCATAATATGTATTTTCTTCCTCCAAAAAATCTTTAACGGGTATAACCACATCCGCCATAGCAGACAAAAGGCTCGTTTTAGAAGAAAAAACGGTTAAAAATTCTAAATTAGAGCTATAGCGTATTATTTCTTTTCCATAATCGTCGTTCTGTAAGTCTCCGATATATACAAGATTTTTAATTCTGCCGGTATCGAGACCGGTAATTATTTCTTTAAAGCTATAAGCATTGCCGGAAGGATAAACGCCGGCAGTTAAAAGCCCTCTATAGTTCGACGGCTTCACGAGAGGAAACAAATACACCGACTTTTCCTGCTCGCGCAAAAATTTAACAATTTCCTGCAATATTAAAAAATCCTTATCCATATCTATAGAAGACATTAACGAATCTCCTATTATAAATGAAATACAGCCTGCATCCGCTATTACTTCTATAATTGATTTACACTCGTCGTCTAAATCCGTTTGTTTTTTATTTAGGCTCATCCGCATTTTATTTAAATATGTTTCAAAAAATGATCCGTCTATATCTTTTTTAGAGCAGGCAATGTCTTCAAATCTGGAAAAAGAACGAACCCTTTCTGCTTTTCCCGTTTTTGGATTTATTATAAAAAGCCTTCCTCCATGCTCTCTGCGCGTTTTTAAAATATCATATGCCGCAAACGGAATCTCATCTTCTATACTGCCAAAATACAGCATGACTTCTGAATTTTTAATATCGTTTATATCGAAATTTTCTTCAGTAGGAAATAATTTTTTAAAATCCAACAAATTTTTTCTATATAGTTCGGAAGCGGCAATATCAAAATGCTTTAGTTTTAAAGTATTCTTAATAAATTCTAAAGAAGCTTTACCTCCGTTAATTGAAATACTCGGCGAAATCAAAACTGCCGTAGCCTCCCCTGCATTATTAGCTTGGATACCCTTAATTCTTAAACTAAACTCTTCCGCAGCTTTTTCTAACGTAACTTCTTCCACGGCCGACTTTTTCTTGATATATGGATTAGCAATATAATAGCTTTCACAGTCGCCGTTAATTGCGGAATAGAAAAAACCGGATTTACAAAGATATCCTCCGAAAGGAGCAGCCGTCCTTACTAAAGATTCATCGTGCCCATATCTGTAATATTCTATTCTGCAGGCGGCGGAACATTTATCGCAAATCGACGAAAACGGCTTTTCCTGCCAGTATCTTTCTTTAAATTTTGAAGGTTTTGAAACTAAAGCGCCTACCGGACATACTTCAACGCAGTTGCCGCAATAATAGCAGTCTAAACGATCGGGTTCAACGGAAATTTCTTCAAAAGAACATCCCTCCGCAGGCTGAGAACCGAGCAGAGTTTTAGTATCAGTTTTAAGTCCTATATAACCGTTATTGCCCTTGTCTTTCATCTGAAAAAACGGATTGCCGTACATGTCGCCGCAAACCCTTATGCACCTTGAGCACAAAACGCACCTTGTAGCGTTGTATTCTATTAAATCGCTTTTAAATATTTTAGTCTTATCGGGATATATTTTTTTGTCTTTTTGAATAGTTACGCCGAATTCAAACGTTAAATCCTGCAAGAGGCAGTCTCCCGACTTGTCGCAAACCGGACAGTCAAGCGGATGGTCTAATAAAAGTTGCGAAATAATCTCTTTTCTTATTTCCCATAATTTTTCCGTTTCGGTATATATTTCATAACCTTCTTTTACTTTAGCAACACATGACGGGAGCGGATTTTTAACGTCTTTAACCTCCACGACGCAAACCCTGCAGGAACCGATAGGTTTGATTCTTTTAAGATAGCACAAAACGGGTATTTTAATTCCCGCCTGAGAAGCGGCTTCTAAAATAGTCAATCCGGACTGAGTTATAATTTTTTTTCCGTTTATAGTAATTTCTATATCCATAATGATGTCCTAATCCTCAAACTTAACAAGCATAAGATAATAGCATCTCATACATCTTGTCGCTTCATAAGCCGCATCGTCGCTCGTAAAACCTTTCTCGGCTTCTTCAAAACTTTTTATGCGTTCTTTTACAGGTTTAATTATCTGCTTAGGCGCAAAATTACCGGGAGGCATATCGGCATTTTTAATTATTTCGTTTTTATCGTAAACGCCTATAGTTTCAAACAGATTTTCAAACATGCAATCGTCCGTCGGACTAAAAGCGCCGGTTCTAATATACTGGTCTATTCTTCTGGCGGCATTTTTGCCGTCCCTGTTTGAATCTACTATACTTATAGGTCCGGTTAAAGCGTCGCCTCCTGCAAAAACGCCGGGCATGTCCGTCATAAAAGTAAATTTATCGGCAGATATAGTTTTCCCTTTAACTATTTTTATTTCAGGAACGCCCTTTAAACAGTCAAAATCAGGTATCTGCCCTATAGCCATAATAAAATCGTCTGTTTCTATGTCAAAATCGGAGTTCGGCACTTCTACAGGACTTCTTCTTCCACTTGCATCTATTTCCCCCAGTTTCATTTTTCTGCATCTTACGCCTGTAACTCTGCCGTTTTCGTGAAGGATAGCGACCGGATTAGTCAAGAATTCAAACTTAACTCCTTCTTCCATTGCCGTTTCAAGTTCGTAATATGCCGCGGGCATCTCTTCTTTGCTTCTTCTGTAAACTACCGTTACGTCTTTATACCCTACCCTTACGGCCGTCCTGCAGCAGTCTATCGCTACGTTTCCGCCTCCCTCTATAACGACTTTTTTACCTATATCAATTTTTTGTCCGAGAGATACTTTTCTTAAAAATTCGACCCCGTCAAAAAAACCTATTAAATTATCATTTTCGCCGGGCAAATTAATATTCTGACCTAAATGAGCTCCTATTCCAAGGAATACGGCTTTAAATCCCTGTTCGAAAAGGTCTTTTATAGTAAAATCTTTCCCAAGTTTGCTGTTTAATTTATATTCTATTCCGGTGGAAAGTATGTAACCGATTTCCGCGTCTAAAAATTGCTTTGGGAGCCTGAACTTAGGAATTCCGACGTTCATCATGCCGCCAAGAACCGGAAGTGCTTCAAATATAATGGGCTTATACCCCATTAATCTTAAGTAATAAGCACAGCTTAAACCTGCGGGGCCGGAACCTACTATAGCAACTTTAATATTATTATCTTTTATTTTAAAATCGGGTTTATTATTTGAATAAAAAACTTCGTCTGCGGCAAATCTTCTAATAAGACATATCTGAATAGGTTCATCTATATTAGCTCTTCGGCAGTTATCCTGGCACGGATGAAAACATGTTCTGCCGAGAATTCCGGCAAGCGGGGTATTTCTTCTTGCAGACTGCAAAGCATCTTCGTATCTGCCGTCCCTGACTCTTTCTATCCAGTTCGGTATGTCTAACTTTGAAGGGCATCCGTTTATACATGGTGCGGTTACATGGGTAATATAATCCCCTCTTTTGACTGTTTCTTTATTTTTTATGGCTTTTTCAAAATCTTCCCTGTAAGTATCGATAAGTTCTACTACCGAAGAAGGTCCTATATTTCCTACAGTACACTTAGACGAAGACATAATCCAGTCGCACAGATTTCTTAATCTATCCAAGTCTTCTATTATGGCTTTTCCGCTACAGATATTTTCTAATATTTCCGACGCTACTGCAGTCCCCTGTGCACATGGTATACATACCCCACAAGATATTTTCTGCAGTTCCTGCATATAACACCTTGCGAGATCCAGCTTGCTGTCGTTCTCGTCTAAAAGAGCAACGCCAGTCCAGTTTAATACAGACGATATTTTTTTATGGCCTGAACGTTCAAAAAATTTCAGGTCTAATCTGTCGCTTAATCTGTCAATGATTTTCATAATTTCACCTGTCAACTTCGCCGAGCAATATATCAACGCTTCCCATTATTGCAATTAAATCCGCTATCATATGCCCCTTAACCATTTCGTTAAGAGCGCTTATATTGCAAAACGACGGCGGCCTGACTCTCATCCTATAGGGAAAACCGGAACCATCGGAAATTAGATAAAAACCTAATTCTCCTCTAGGATTTTCTATAGAAACGTAAGCTTCTCCTTTTGGAGGCTTAATACCTTCCATTCCGTATTTAAAATTAAAAATCATACCTTCCATAGTGGTCAAAGACCTTTTCTTAGTCGGTTTAACGTATAACGGATATTCGTCATGGCTTAAATATTCGCCTTCTGGAATATTTTCTACAGCCTGCGATATTATCTTAAGGCTCTGCCTCATCTCTTCTATCCTAATCACGTACCTGTCATACGTATCGCCGTTGTCGCCTATAGGCACTTCAAAGTCGAAATCTTCGTATCCTGAATACGGATTTACCTTACGTACGTCGTATTTAACTCCGCTGCCTCTAAGAGAAGGTCCAGTCAACGCAAAATTTATTGCGCTTTCGGCTGAAATTATTCCTAAATTCTTTGTTCTTTCGAGCCATATTTTATTTTTAGTAAGAAGTGCTTCATATTCATTTATCTTATCGGGAAAAATCTTTATAAAATCCCTGGTTTTCCCTATAAAATCATTATGAAAATCCATTGCAAGACCGCCTACGCGGAAAAAAGAAGGAGTCATCCTTGCTCCGGTAACGGTTTCTATTATGTCTAATATTAATTCTCTTTCACGAAAACAGTATAAAAACTCCGTTAATGCCCCTAAATCTACGGCATGCGTCGCAAGCCAGACGAGATGCGAACTTATCCTAGTAAATTCGGCTAAAATCACGCGGACATATTCAGCCCTCTTAGGCGCTTTAACTCCGCAAAGCTTTTCTACCGCCAATATATAGCCGAGATTGTTTGATGCGCCCGCTACGTAATCCATTCTGTCGGTAATTGTTTCAGCCTGATGATAAGTTTTATATTCCGCATATTTTTCCATACTGGTATGCAAATAACCTATTATAGGCTCTGCATGAATTATGGTTTCTCCGTCTAATTGAACTAAAACCCTGAGAACTCCGTGGGTTGCCGGATGAGAAGGTCCTATGTTCAATACGAACTTATCATTTTCTATGAGAAAATCTTTCTGCGCAATCATAATTAAATTGTCGATAAATATTATTTAATTTGTTCCAAATCAATATAACCAGGGGCATCCATTTTAATTTCGTGAGGCTCTGGTCTCTTCCTTAAAGGATAATCTTTGAGAAGCGGATGTCCGATCCAGTCGTCCGGATTTAAAATTCTTTTTAAATCGGGATGTCCTCTAAATTTCAATCCGAACATATCGTAAACTTCTCTTTCAAACCAGTCTGCCGAATTATAAACCGACGTCAAACTCGGATACTCCGGTTCGTCTATTTTGCTCCAAATTTTTATAAAAACCCTGAAATTATTTTTTATAGAATAAAAATTATAAATTACCTCTATTCTTTCCGCTCTTTTAGGATAATCGACGGCAAATAAATCAGAAAGCATGTTAAATTCTAATCTTGCGTCGTTTTTTAGAAATAAAGCGAACTTTAGCAAATCATCTTTTTTAATTCTTATATGAGTGTCGCCGTTTATAACGTCTGAAGCTATAACAGATTGCGGCATTGCCTCTTTAATAACGGTTAATGCGAACATTATATCCATATCGTCGGCTTTCATCAGTATTTACTTGTATTAATTAATATTTTTACTGCTATCTAAATAATTTAGGCGGTTCTTCATGCTTCAAAGTGCCTTTTTCTATTTTTTCTTGAAGTTTTACTATTCCGTAAATAAGAGCTTCGGGACGCGGTGGGCAGCCGGGGATATATACATCTACCGGAATAATAGTATCGACTCCCTGGACAATGCTGTAAACATTAAAAAGCCCTCCGGAACATGCACAGTCGCCCATAGCGATAACCCATTTCGGATTAGGCATCTGGTCGTAAACTCTTTTAACCATCGGCGCCATTTTGTATGAAACCCTGCCGGACACTATTATAAGGTCGGACTGTCGAGGGCTGGATCTGAATATAAGTCCGAGTCTGTCGAAGTCGTATCTTGACGATGCTACCGTCATCATTTCGATAGCGCAGCATGCCAATCCGAAAGTTGCAGGCCATATAGACCACTTTCTGCCCCACGAAACAATTTTATCCAATGAAGCGGTGATTATATTATCGCCGAGATGCTCTTCTATTCCCATTTAAGCGCTCCTTTTAGCCATACGTAAAGCAGACCTATCACTAATATTACTATAAATAAAAACATTTCGACAAAACCGAGTATTCCAAGATGCGAAAATATAACCGCCCATGGAAATAAAAAAAGGGCTTCTATATCGAAAAGAAGAAAAAATATAGCTATTAGA
>JAJYQZ010000044.1 GCA_021794335.1 bacterium | reverse complement strand
CGGACTATTCCAGATTAAGTTTACCGGTTAAATATAACAAATTAAATATAATAAAAATGATTGACATAGAGAAATTAGATAAAGAATTTGTCTGGCATCCCTTTACTCAGATGCTAAACTGGGAAAATGAGCAAAACATTATTATAGAAAGGGGTGAAGGGGTTTATCTTTACGATATTCGCGGCAACAGGTACATAGACGGCGTATCGTCTCTGTGGGTAAATATCTTTGGACACAATAACAGGGAATTAAACGAAGCTATTAAGGAACAGGTTGATAAAATATCCCACAGCACGCTTTTGGGGCTTGCCAATGTTCCATCCGCTATTCTTGCCCAAAAACTTATAGAAATTGCCCCAAAAAATCTAAAAAAGGTTTTTTATTCCGATTCGGGTTCGACATCGGTTGAAATAGCCTTGAAGGTTGCGTTTCAATATTTTAAACAAAGGGGCGCAAAGTTTAAAAATAAGCAAAAAATCATGGCGGCAACCTCCGCTTATCACGGAGATACTATAGGAAGCGTTTCGGTAGGCGGGGTAGAGCTGTTTCATTCTATTTATAAGCCGCTCCTTTTTGACACTATAAGAATTACATATCCTTATTGCTACAGGTGTCCGTTTAATCTTAAATATCCGGATTGCGAACTTCACTGCGCCAAGGAAGCCGAAAAGGTTATCGGCTTTCATGCGGATGAGGCATGCGCGCTAATTATCGAACCTATGATACAGGGAGCTTCGGGTATGATAACTATGCCGGTCGGATATATGAAAAAAATAGAAAAGGCATGCAAGGATAATGATGTTCTTTTGATACTGGACGAGGTCGCAACAGGGTTTGGCAGAACAGGCAAAATGTTTGCCGCCTTTCACGAGGATATTCATCCCGATATAATGTGTATTGCCAAAGGAATTACAGGGGGGTATCTCCCGATGGCGGCGACGCTTTTTACCAAGGAAATTTATGAAGGGTTTCTGGGAAATTATGAAGACAATAAGACTTTTTTCCATGGACATACTTATACGGGGAACCAGCTTGCCGCTGCTGCTGCCGTCAAATCCGCCGAGCTTTTCGAAAAATATGACCTGCTGAATAAAATTAAGCCCTTAATACCCTTTTTTAACGAAACCCTTAAGGACTTTAAGCTGCTTAACATCGTGGGAGATATAAGAAACATAGGGCTTATGGCGGGCATAGAATTGGTCAAAGACGGAAACACAAAGGAAACTTTCGCACAAAAAGAAAGAATAGGGCATAAAGTTATTCTTAAGGCGCGGGATATGGGTGTTATCATAAGGCCGCTCGGCGATGTTATCGTCATAATGCCGCCCCTTATCATTGACAGGCAAACCCTTGACACGCTCTTATCGGTAGTTTACGACTCTATCAAGTCAGTGAACATAAATTAGCGGGGAAGCATGACTTTGAATCTTAAAGACTTAAATAAAGGCTATATTGGAATTTTTATACATTGGGCGCTTTCCTTAGGGTATCCCGGCATTATTTTTTTAATGATTCTGGAGTCTTGCGCCCTTCCCGTTTCATCCGAGGTTGTTTTAGGGTTTTCCGGTTTTTTATCGGGAGAGGGTAAGATAAACTTTTATCTTGTGGTTTTGAGCGCAACCGTCGGAACATTTATCGGCTCATCCCTGCTTTATTATATCGGAAAAAAGGGCGGAAGACCGTTAATCGAAAAATACGGGCGATATTTTCTTATTAATAAAAAGGATATGGATAAAGCAACCGCGTGGTTTAAAAAATATGGGAGTCTTGCGGTATTTGTCGGCGTTTGCCTGCCTGTCATAAAAACCTATATAGGTTTTCCGCCGGGCGCTTCCCTCATGAATTATAAAAAATTTAGCCTTTACATCATATCAGGTTCCCTTGTTTATAATACTGGTATAACATATTTAGGTTTGATAGTGGGGAAAAATATAAATGTTATCCTCCCATACTTTAGCAAATTTGGAACCTTCATAATATTGATTGTTGCAATATTTATAACAATATACCTTTACAGGCATATCAAATCGGCGCTCAAAAATTAACCGTCACGGGACACTGGGTATGGATATGTTTTTCGATAAGAATAAGAACCCTCATCCTGCCGCAACCGCCCGCTTTGCCGCTTACGGAGAAATCGTTTCCAATTTTGCCTTTACGCCTTTTAATTCTAAAAAACGAAAGGAGACGCAAGACGGCAAAGCCGCCAAGAATGCAAATCTTGTAAATTTTAATATAGCATTACTTGCGGTATCTTTAATCTTATCCATAATTCTCGTTGCTTTATTAAATAAAAGTACGATTATTAACCCTGCCCTTATTTTTACGGAATATATTTGTATATGGATAATATTATTCCTATTTTTAATTATTTCTAAAAATAAAATTAATAATATAAATATAAGTCAAAAAATTGACGCAAAAAATTTACCCGATAATTTTAAAAATAGCTTATGTGATATATCTTGCCAAACCGAGATTTATAAAAAAAATAAGCCGTTCGACCTGGGTATTTTAAGCGGAAATAAAAAATTTCCGAATCTGCTAATCGGGCTTGATAAGAAAAAAAGGTTTGAACATACGCTCATTGTTTCTCCTACCGGAGGCGGAAAGACATCCCGCTACATAATTCCTAATATTATAAATGACGCAAAATATGCCAATTTAAGCATATTTACGATAGACATCGACAGCCCTTACCTTTATGAATCCGTTAAAAAAGAATTGGCAGAATCCGGGAAAAGAATCGCGCATTTTGATCCTTACTTTCCGGTGCGGCAGGCCGGCGCCCTTCAAGGAATCCATTTTAATCCCTTAATAGACAGGCAAAAAAAGCATCTTTCGAACGATAAGCTGTATAATTTGTCTTCCTTGCTTTTTTATCCCGACAGAGCGGAACTAAATGGCGGCGATGTTCACGCCCACAGATATTATTCAAAAAGGTCGTCCGATATATTTTACGGATGCCTTTTGTATCTTAAATACAAATATGAGGTTAAATATTTTAATCTTGTTACCGTTAAAAGTTTCTTTGAAAAGGGCATTAAATTCGTCGAAAGAGAAATAACTAAATTTGACGGGGAAAATAATAAAAAGATAAAAGAATTATTTAATAACTTTTTGGAACTTCCGCCTTTCGAAAGAGCAAAGATTATCACGGACATATTAAATACCCTTGATTTTTTAAATGACGAAAATGTCGCTGCTTATTTTAAAAGCAATGCCGATGGGGGTAATAACGAAAACAGCGAAACCGGAAGCGGGGATTTTTTTATTGAGGATTTTTTCGAAAACGACACACTCTTTATAATCGGCATACCGAAGGAAAAGATAAATTCCGGCGGGGCAAAACTTATGTCATTTATAACCGGTATTTTTATAAACGAAATATATGAGGATAGAAGAAAAAGGTTAAGAGCCGGTACCTGCGGAATCAATGCCTGCGAAAACAAAAGGAACGAACCTCGCGACATCTTTATGTATTTAGACGAGTTTCCCGCGTTATCTTTAAATAACTTCGATGTCGAACTTGCGAACTTAAGGAAAACAAACACCGCCGTGTGTTTAACCGTGCAGGATATCGCCTTTATAAAAAGCAAGTACAGGGATACTTCTTTAATTACGGCGAATATAGGAACCCATATCGTAATGGGTCACGCAAGCCATGAAACATGTAAATATTATTCTGGATTGTCGGGGGAAAAATATGTATTTCACAAAGAATTAATAAAAAAAGATATTAAGTTTTTATGGTACGATGCCCTTCATGAAACGCCGGTCGCATCCGGTTTGTATCCGCTGATATCGGCGGACGAAATAAAAAATATGGACAGGGACAGCGTCTTAATCTATACAAAATACATTAATCCGTTTATATTAAATTTGAAGCCGTGAGTGTTGAGTCTTCTCCTCTTATTTTTGCAGGTTGATAGCGCTAATCATTGAAGCGGCAAGACTTTTATAGATTCCGGAGACAGCAACGCGGTTAAGTTCTTTATAATATTTTAACGCAAGGGTCTTGTTATTTAAATATTTAAGGTAGATAAAGGCTATCTGGGACAATTCGTACTGGAAATGCCCGCCCGATTTATTAAGTCCGTATCCCTTTTTAAAATCTAAAAGCGATGCATTATAGTTATGAAATTTATAATTTATAAGACCAAGGTAATAGTATGAATTATATAAAATATTTTCATAATTTTTTGCTTTTGAATATCCATTTTTAACGACATCGTTAAAATATATCGACGCCGTTTTCATATTGTGCAGGTTATAATCGCATACGGCCAAAAGATAAAGATTTTTTATTTTTTCTAATCCATGCAATATGTCTATGCTTTCTTTTAAAAGATTTATAAGCCCGCTTTTATAATTTAGTTTTTTATACAATTCTATTTTTAAGTTAATTATGCCGTTTTTCGCGGCCGTTTTATTGACGCTTTTAAACGGTATGCCGTTTAAAAGGAACAGCGATTTTTTGTATTTTCCGGTTTTGTAATAAACGGAAGCCAAAAATAATTTAGAATTTATATTTTTGCTTAAATCGTAATATTTTTTTGCGTAAACCGCGGCGCCCTTTTTGTCGTTTTCTTTAAGTTTAATTTTGGCGAGATACAAATAGGTTTCCGGATTTATAAATTTATTTGGAATTAAAAATTCCATTTTTCCCATTATTTTAAATGGATTTTTAAAATCATTATGCTTATACATATTTTTTATGATTTTAAATAATAAATCCGATGCCGATTTTTCATATATAGCCGTACCTTTTTCGGGTAATCGATAACTGAATAATATTCTTTTTAAATATTCAAGACTTGTTTCGTATTTTTTATTTTTTTTATAAAATTCCGCTAAAAATTTCAAAGCGGATAATTTAATTTCGGGATAATCCGTTTCCAGCGACTCGTCTTTTATATATTTAAGTCCCGCCGGATTATTTTGCTTTATTAAAGATATTCCGTAATATAGCGCCGAAGCGTGATAATAGTAATCCGAACAATATTTAGAGGAATTTGCGAAAAGATTTTGCGCTGCCGCATATTTTTTTTCTTTTAAAAAGACAAGTCCTTCAAAATAAGATTTATAGCACAAATCCTTTTCTTTCGGATAAAATAAATTTTTATTATTTAAAATTATTAAAGCTTCGGATAAACTATTTCTATATTTTATAAGATAATTCAAATAGACCGACTTGAAATAATTTCCACGTTTCTTTAAATATTCTATTTTTTTTAAGATAGTTTTGACATCATCTTCGTTAAATAATTTATCCGCTTCTTTTACTTTTCGATAAGCCGCATAAGAAAGGGTTAAATAAATAAGGGACCTGTCATTTAACCCCGCCCCCTTTTCCGTTTTTTTTAGTAAAAAATCGAAATCTCTTATGGAGCGCCTGTGATTTTTAAGATTGAAATCGCATCTTGCCATATAAAATACGACATCGTAAATTTTTTTATAATCGGGGTTTTTATATATAATTCTTTGAAAATATGGCTTTGCCATAAAAAAGTTCCTGTATTTATAAAGTATTTTGCCGTATAAATAATATACATCGGATGAAAATGTTTTTTCCTTTGATACGGAATTCCGCAAGGCGGCAGGTCCGGCGAAGCCGGCGTCATAATTATTCAGTATAAATTTAACTTCGTTCAACGCGCTTCTTAAGTTGCCCGCATTGTAATATGCCACGGCTTTACGGTATAACATAAGGGCTTTTTTATTTAAGGCCGGCGCCGTTTTTCCGTAAACTTTATTTAGAAAAAAAGAGTGCGTTGCCAATAAAATTATTAAAGCGATAAAAAATAAGCCGGTTTTTTTATTTCTTTCTATTTTTTTCATATCTTTTTAATTTTTCTATGAGAGTGGTTCTGTTTAAGCCGAGCATTCCGGCGGCTTTTTCTTTCACTCCGCCTGCAGTTTCCATAGCCTTTCGGATAAATTCGAATTCGATTTTTTCGATTTCATCTTTAAGATTGAACCGGAAACCGGTTTCGGCGAAGCCAGAATCAACGGAGCCTATTCGCACATCTTTTATTATTATATCTTTTTTCCCCGATAGATTATCGTCCGCATTAGTATTTGCGCCGCTTTTAAAATATTTTTCGGGTATATCTTTGTTCGTGATTAAACCGCTTTCGTTTAACACTACAAGCATCTCAATAAGATTTTCTATTTCCCTGATATTCCCGTACCAGGCATAATTTAGAAGGGTTAAAAGCGCATCTTCCGACATACCGTAAACCTGATTATTTTGATATGCGCTGAACTTTTTTAAAAAATAATAGATTAACACAATAATGTCCGTTTTTCTCTCTCTTAAGGGGGCTAAATGAATCGGGATAACATTAATTCTGTAATAAAAATCCTCCCTGAACATATTTTTTACAATCAAATCCTCAAGATTTTTATTTGTCGCCGAGATAATTCTTGCATCTATTTTTTTTGCCTTTATAGCGCCGATAGGTTCTATTTCGCGTTCCTGAATTACCCTTAAAAGTTTTACTTGGAGCGAAAGACTCATATCGCCGATTTCGTCTAAAAATATGGTGGATTTATCGGCAAGCTCGAATCTTCCGGGTTTATCGTTAAAAGCGCCGGTAAAAGCCCCCTTCTTATATCCGAAAAGTTCGCTTTCGAGAAGTCCTTCGGGGAAAGCTCCGCAATTTATGGAAACCATCTGCTTTTGATTTCTGTTAGATTTGCCGTGTATTAACCTTGCTATAAGCTCCTTTCCCGTTCCTGATTCTCCCGTTATTAACACATTGCTGTCGGATTTCGATATTTTATAGGCTTTTTCAACGGTTGTCCTGATATGATTTGAAATCCCGTATATATTAATCCCGCGAGAGCCCCCGGTATCAATATCCGTATCGTCAAATCTTTGACATAAATCTGCCAAAAGGAGGGATTCTTTATCGATAAAAGCGTTATAATGTTTTTTCTTAAAAATTTTTGAATCTATAAATTTTTCATAATTAAGATATTTAATATTTTCAGGGTGAATTATATGGTCGATGTCATGTTTTATAAAAAAGATTAAATCATCCGTATTTAAATTGTAAATGCTCTCGATATACACAAAAATCTTTATATTTCTTTTGGGGGATATTTTTGATACTTTAGATATAAAAGTTTTATTATTTTCTATAATAATGTAAGTATTATTGTCGAAATTGGCGGGAAGTTCTTCGATGTTTTTCAGTACGCTTATCTTAGCCTCGTCTATAGTTTTTTTAAGTCCGTTTTTCAACAGGCTAATTGTCGGCTTTGATTTGATTATGATATAAACTAATGATTTAAAGTTTTTTTGGGTTTGACTAAAGTTACTCATATTATTTATAATCTATATATTATGATAACAATTATAATAGACGGATATAACTTCATTTTTAACTCATATTTTAAAATCAATGTTAAATCGGAGAAGCTCCAAAAACTGAGAGACGATACCGTCAATTTTTTATCAAAATATTATAATGTAAAAAAAAATAAAGTGATAGTAGTTTTTGACGGGTATAATACGCTTGAATTGTCGGAATCGAGATATGTTCTTCAAAATATCGAAATAATATATTCCAAAAAGGACGAAAAGGCGGACGATGTTATTGTAAGACTTGCAAAAGGGTGTGAAAATTCTATTGTCGTCACGAATGACAATGAAATCAGAAGGAGCGTTGAGGGCGTGAACTGCTCATGTATGAGCCCCGAAGAATTTAAAATGCTTGCAGGAAATATTATTAACGGCGGTTATAGCGATATTGCTCCGCACTGCGTTGAGGATGAGGATATGTCAAATCGCAAGAAAAAGGGGAATCCGCACAGGCTTTCGAAGAAGGAAAGGCTTAAGATTAAAAAAATTAAGAAAATTTAAATATTTTATTTAATTGGGCGTTATTTTTGTAAAGGCTTTTTTTATTTGTGCTATCTGCGAAGCTAACCTTGCGTCTATTTCACCAAAATCAGTTTTTATTATAACGTCCCCCTGCAGGATGTTTGGGTCGGGCAAAAATTCGATATTAGTTTCTTTTGTTATAGAATCTTTTATTAAGTCAGGGTTTTTATTTATTGTATTATAATCGGCGGCGTTTAAATAAATCTTAAAATTTACCGTTGCCGATGTGTTATTTATTGCATCGGCAATTATACCCCTCAACGCATCATAATTTGTAGAAACAATTTGTTTTGTAATGATTTGAGCAATATTGAAGGTTAATTCTATTACATCTGCTTTTACATCCTCGTACAGTATATTTTTAAACTGTTCGATGGAATTTGCAGCCTTCCAAATGTTTTTGATGCTATCTTCCAACAATCTTAACGCCTCGTTCCTGCCCTCGTTAAAGCCCCCTTCGTAGCCGCTTTTTCTGGCGCTGTCGAAGACGGCTTTCTCCCTGCCCCGATACTCTTTCCCTAATTTCTTTTTATAATTTTCTATATAGTTTAATATATATTTTTGAAGCGAAACGGGGACAGGTTCCAAAGCCGCCATTAATTCATTATTATCGTCTTTAACTTCATTTTGCAGGACATTGACTAATAGTGTTTTGTTCCCGTCATATACGGTTTTGCCCTCTATGTTAACACCGTCGCCTTTTAGAATTTCAGCCATTATTTTAATTGCTTTAAACAAGTTTTTCGCTTTCGCTTTTTACGGCTAAGCTGATTTTGCCTTCATCCTCAAGCCTTCTTGCAATCTTTAAAATTTCGTGCTGTACCTTTTCCACCTCGGAAAGCTTTTTGGGTCCCAATGCCTCTAAATCATCCGCTATCATTTCCTGCGCTCTTTTTGATACATTGGCAAGGATCTTATTTTTGAGCTCGTCAGAAGCTGTTTTCAATGCCATAACAATCTGGTCGTGCGATATCTCTCTAAGCATTAACTGCATAGATTTATCGTCAACCATTGCAAGATCGTCAAATGTAAACATAAGCTCTCTTATCTTTTCCGCCT
>JAJYQZ010000122.1 GCA_021794335.1 bacterium | reverse complement strand
ATTATTATAGAATTTTGTTTAATTTTTTCCATTCCATCTTTTCCGTAAAGACTGTAAGGCAGCTTTTTAAAAAACACCGCTATCTCGGTTTTATGCTTTTTTAATCTTTTACCCGACCTCAGGTAAAACGGCACTCCCGCCCATCTATAATTATCTATGAAAAGCCTTAAAGCCGCATATGTATCGGTAGTTGAATTAGGCGGTATTCCTTTTTCTTCTTTGTAGCTTATTACGGGCTTATTGCCGATAAATCCTCTGTCGTATTGCCCCCTGACCGCAAAATTTTTTACATCGTTTAAACTGAAAGGCCTTATGCTTTTCAATAGTTTCGCCTTTTCGTTTCTTATATCGTCGGCATGGAAAATAGCGGGCGGTTCTATTGCAACGAATGATAATAACTGCATCATATGATTTTGCATCATATCCCTTATAATGCCGGATTTATCAAAATAGCCGGCTCTGAACCCTACCCCGATAGGTTCCAATGCTGATATTTGTATATGGTCTATATATTTATTGTTCCATAGGGGTTCAAAAATAGCGTTCGAAAACCTGAAAGCAAATATATTTTGAACGGTTTCTTTTCCCAGATAATGGTCTATCCTGTAAACTTCTTCTTCTTTAAACACGGAAAGAATTTTACTGTTTAAATCTTTCGCGCTTTCGTAATCGTAGCCAAACGGCTTTTCGACGACAATCCTTGAAAAGTTATCCCCTTTAAATTCGCTTGAAGTAAGATTTGCGCTTTGAATGCCGTCAATTATTTGAATATAAACATTCGGCGGGGTGGAAAGGTAATAAACGATATTTTTAGGTATATTATATTCCGAAGCCTTAGATTTAACGAATTTGCCCAATTCCTTATAACTCGATTCATCATCGTATTTTGACTTCAGATAAAATATATTCTTTGAAAAATTTAAAAAATCATCTTCATTTATGGGTTTTTTCCTGCAATTCGCATTCAAAGCATCGAGGATTGTTTTTCGGAAAGTTTCATCGTCCATACCCGTCCTGGCAAATCCTACGATGAAAAAACTATCGGGGAAAAACCCGTCCTCCCATAAGCTGTATAATGCGGGAAATATTTTGATATGCGCCAGATCTCCGCTTGCCCCGAAAATTACGATTATAGAAGGTTTTAGTTCTGCCATTACTGCACCCGCCTTTATTTGATTAATTTTCTGAGTAAAAGGGGACAGATTTGAAATCTGTCCCCTTTTACTAATAAATATTTAATTATCGCCGGAATTTATTTCTCCAGTATAACTCTCGCCGGGGCTCCGTTAGAATCTTTTATCTTGACCGGAAGCGCAATAAGCTTGTAATCTCCAGCCGCAACTTTAAATAAATTAAGTCCTTCTATTATAACAACCCCGGCGCCAAGTAAAGTTTTATGGGTATCGTGTCCGACATGGTAACCCTCTACAGAAAGATAATCCACCCCGACCAGTATAACCCCATTTTCAACCATATATTTTGCGGCTTCAGGATTTACGCAAACATAATCGGTATGGAAATTATTATCGCCTGCGTTTATCCATTCCGAATTTTTCGTCTTAAAAAGAAGCCTGCCGCCCCTTTTTATATTCAACGGCTCAAGAAACTCTTTAGATATGGGCGAAATCCCCGCAGGAACTTCTATGACCCTGCACGGACCTATCAATGTATCTAAGTTAAATTTATCTATTCCGGCACCGCCTTCTATAAAATGGCGCGGCGCATCCATATGCGTCCCTGTATGAACGCCGCAAGTGATTTTGCTGTTATTCGAAGCCGCTCCTTTTTTTATATCCGAATAGTTGTCGATTTCTATTGCGGGGTCGCTCGGCCAGTGAAGCATCCCGTCCTCGACATCCATACTTATATCTATGAACATAATATTTTTCCCCTGTTCGTCATGTTCGTCATTGCCGCAAAAAGGCTATGAATTTATTTATAAATAGCGTGGCCGCCGAACTGATGCCGCAGCGCCGCAAGCATTCTGGCGGCGAATGAATTTTCCTGCCTAGACCTGAACCTCATAAATACCGAATCGGCTAAAACCGGTGCCGGAACGGCTTTGTCTATCGCTTCTTTCAGCGTCCATCTTCCCTCGCCGGAATCGTCAACAATAGGTTTAAGATTATTAAGTTCAGGGTCTTCTTTAAGGGCGTTATGCGCAAGCTCGAGAAGCCATGACCTCACAACCGAAGCATGGTTCCATAGATCCGAAACCTTCTCCAGATTAATATCGAAATCGCTTGACTTCATTATCTCGAACCCTTCCGCATATGCCTCCATCATACCGTATTCTATGGCGTTATGAACCATTTTAACAAAATGCCCCGAACCGTGGGTCCCCACATGCAGATAGCCGTCTTCCGGCGCAAGCGTTTTAAATATCGGCTCGCAGTACTTGAAAGTTTCATCTTCCCCGCCTATCATAGAGCAGTACCCGTTTTTTAAGCCCCAGATGCCTCCGCTTGTACCGCAGTCCATAAATTTAATTCCTTTTTCGCCGCAGAGTTTGGCTCTTCTTATAGAATCTTTATAGTACGAATTGCCGCCGTCTATAATTATGCCGCCTTTTTGCGTATATTGCAAAACTTCGTTAAGCATATCGTCCGTAGGCTGACCGCTGGGAACCATAAGCCATACTACTCTCGGGGCCGTCAGTTTTCCTGCGAATTCTTTAACTGAGTTCGAACCGATTGCTCCTTTATTTATAACCATCTCTTCCTTGGAAACTGTCCTGTTAAAGACAACGACCCTGTGTCCGCCCTCTAAAAGTCTTAATACCATATTCATTCCCATCTTCCCGAGACCGATCATTCCAATTTCCATTTTGTAATCTCCTATTTTAAAATCCCGCTTAATTATTTAGAACCGTTATTGCTCAAACTCTTGCCCACTTCCCTTATGATATCGAGCGGGATCGGCATTATCATCGTCGTATTGTTCGTTGAAGAAATTTCATTTAATGTTTGAAGATAACGAAGTTGAAGCGCCATAGGGTTTTCTGATATAATTTTAGCGGCGTCGCTAAGTCTCTGCGCCGCTTGAAATTCGCCGTCGGCATTGATTATCTTTGCCCTTCTATCTCTTTCCGCCTCCGCCTGTCTTGCCATGGCTCTTTGCATATCCTGCGGCAGGTCGATTTGCTTAAGCTCTACCACCGTAACCTTAATGCCCCATGGTCCCGTGTGTTTATCGAGTATGTCTTGTATCTCCAGATTAATCTTTTCTCTTTCGGATAAAAGTTTATCGAGTTCTCCCTCGCCGCATACGCTTCTTAAAGTTGTCTGGGCAAGCTGGGATACTGCGTAATTATAGTCGTAAACCTGAACTATGGCATTTAACGGATCGACAACCTTATAATAAACCACCGCGCTGATTTTTAGCGTTACATTATCCTTTGTAATAACATCCTGGGCCGGCACATCGAGGGTAATTATCCTTAAAGTTACCCTGACCAATCTATCGATAACGGGCCATAAAAGTATCAGCCCCGGACCTTTAATTCTAATTGCCCTGCCTAATCTAAAAATAACAGCCCTGTCATATTCGTTTATTATTCTAATTGCATTTAAAATTATAATAATTGCAACAATTATTATAATGGCAAAAAAAATTGCACTGGTATCCATACTCCCTCCGGATTAAATAATTAATCTGTCATTTTATAGTTTCAAAAGGCTTAACCCTAAGCCTTAGCCTGCTATCGATATCGATTATAACCGCCTTTGAGTCCTTTAATATTTCATAGTCCGAATAAGCCGTCCATAATTCGCCGTTAATAAGAATCTTTCCTTCCCCTCCCGCTTTAATATCCCGGGTAACCTCTCCGACCTCGTTGATTAAGGTAGCCCCTCCCACTTTTACTTTTGTTCTATTTGCTTTGTACCCTAAGTAAACAAAAATCGATACAAAAACCGTCAGGGTAATGTAAGTGGGTAAAACAATCCTTATAAAAAACCCCGGGACAGCCGGCATGACCGAAAAAAGAATTACCGTTCCTATAACAAAAAAAATTGCGCCCGCGGCCGTAAAAACGCCGTAGCTCATTGCAAAAAAATCTGTGATAACAAATATAAAAGCTAAAAATATTAAAACATCGGCAAAATAAACCATAAATTTAAACTCCCCATAAAATATGCATATTGACCTAACCGAAATTACAATGCTTTAAAATATAAATCCCTTATCTTTTTCATATCTTCCCATGTTTCTCTTTTAGCATTAGGATTTCTTAATAGATAGGACGGATGATACGACGGTATTACGGTTATGCCGTCGTAATCGAATTCCTTTCCTCTAACCGCCGATATCGTTCCTTTATCCTGCCCTATAATAAACTCCGTCGAAAATTTTCCAAGCGTGCAGATTATTTTCGGCTTTATTATTTTAATCTGTTCTTTTAAAAACGGGGAACATTGCTTTATTTCCTCCTCGAAAGGATTCCTATTTTGGGGAGGCCTGCATTTGATTATATTGGCTATATAAACATCTTCTCTTTTGAGATTTATCGATTCTATTATTTTCGTTAAAAGCTGTCCCGCCCTGCCGACAAACGGTCTTCCCGTATTATCTTCTTCCGCTCCCGGGGCTTCTCCTATAAACATAAGCTTGCTCGACGGACTTCCTTCTCCAAAAACTATATTTTTTCGAGTCTCGCTTAACTTACACTTTACGCATTTATTTACGCTTACATCTTTTAAAAATTTCAATGAGCTGCTCTTATCCGGCGGCATGCCCGATTTCGAATTAGATTCGCCTTTATTTCTCATATCGCTATCATCATTAAATATTGTAGATATTGTAGATTCGGATAGTGCGGATTCGGATATGGCCGTTCCTACCGTAAAATATTCTTTATGATATTCTATGAAGGATTTTATATATCTAAAAAACTGGGGCGAATCTAAATCGGAATAGATATCCATCATATTATTAACCTTCATTTTATAGTCTTAACGGCTGCGGCGCTGTTAAAACTTATTATTACTATATGATATCGATACATTAAATCGGCAAAAGGGTTAGAATGCCGCTAAAGGGATAGCCCTATACGGAATGCCTCTAAATTATCTTTAGCCCCCTTACCCGCCGATAAGATATTTTCTACCACAACTTTACTTATCGGCATATCGGTTTTAGCAAACAAAACGCCTAAAGCAATAATATTTCTTTGCGTAAGTGAATTAAAATTACCGAGAGAAATTTCGTCAAAATCATAAAAGAATATCTTGCCGGTTATTTTTTCCAGTTCATAAGTAATATAAGAAAGCTCAGGATAAGAGGTTTGCCCCATCCTCACGCTGATAGGCGGGTGCGGCATTTCGTTAAAAATTACGGTTGAATTCCTGTTTAAATAACAGGCCCCCCTTAATGTTTCGAGCGGCTCCAAGGATATTAAAACATCCGCGCCGCCGGACTCTATCATCGGGGAATGCATATTTTTTTTGGGATCTCTAAGTTCGGAATTATCTTCATAAAAAATGTATTTAACAAATGTCTCGACATATCCCTCCCTCTGGGCGCCGCCCCTTCTTTCGGAACCGGATACATCCTGCAAATCGGAGTTAAGCGCCGCGTTCTTTAAAACGGTCCCCATCGTTATAATACCCTGACCGCCAAGACCGACTATCGCGATATTAAATTTTTTCATTTAACGGTTTATTAGCAATAAGAAGATTTATTTATTAACGAAACTAATTACGGTTTATTTACAGTTTATCAAGCATGGACCTGCATTCCGGTCAACTTTGTTTTATCAATCTTTTTATTTAATTCTGATTTTAAATCAAATTCAACCTTACGGATTGCGCTGTTCGGACAAACCTCGAAACATACGCCGCATCTTACGCATGAAGCGGGGTCGATATAATAATACTCGCCGTTTTCATTGTCGTCCTTTTTAGGAATAATGGCGGGACAGGCAAGTTCGACAAAACACTCGTTGCACTTTACGCACCTTGATTTTTGAATTTCGTATAGCGACTCCGCCGTTTCAATTTTTGCATTGGAAGCTTTTTGAATAAGTTTATTTCTCCTGACTTCCTGGAGGATACATTCCCTTTTGGCAATAAGCACCTTAACCCCGGGCTCTTTCATGGCGCTTTTTACCTGGGACGCGAATCTTTTTACGCTATTCGGGTCAAGGCTTTTAATGTAGCTTACGCCGAGTGATTTAATTAAATCCTTTAAATTCACGGGATTCTTAGATAAAGTACCGTCTATATCCTTTTGGGTTGACGGCGTCTTTTGATGTCCCGTCATAGCAGTCCAGCTGTTATCAAGGATAACATAAAGGATATCCGCATTATTTTGAACGGCGTTTAACAATACGGGAATTCCCGAATGATAAAAAGTCGAATCGCCGACAAGCGCAATAACCTTTTTCTTTTTATCAAAACGGCTTATTGCCTGCCCTATTCCAAGACCCGCATTCATACAGGTAAGAAAATCCATTGCATTATAAGGCGGCAAAAGACCGAGCGTATAACATCCAATATCCCCTGCTATAACCGCATCCCTGTCTTTAGCATCCGTATTTGAAAATCCCACAGCCTTAAGAATAGAGTAAATTGTTGCGCGATGGGGACACCCGATGCAAAATGTTCCCGACCTTTGGGGTAATTTTTCCTTCAATTCTTCCGACTTTTTAACGGCAAAATCAAAAAATGCCGGCGGGGTCTTTTCTAAAAATTTACCCGTTCCTATAATGACATCGTCTAAAGTTAATTCTCCCGTTGCTTTAAATATGTCTTTTCCATGAATCTCGCCTCTGAAACCTATTTCATAAGCTATTTTTTTAATTTGAAACTCCAAAAATCCTTCAGCTTCTTCGACAATAACAACTTTATCCAGCCCTTCAAAAAAATTCTTTATAAGTTTATCGGAGATAGGGAAAGTAAATCCGAGTTTTAAAATCTTATGGTTATAAATTTCTAATATATCCAGCGCCTCTATTAAATGCGCATAAATTACGCCGGAAGATATAAAGCCTATTTTTGACCCGGCATTTTTAGTATCAGGCATCACCGTATAATTAAATTGTGAATCTTCAAGATATTTTTTGAGAAGATTATGCCTTTCCAAATATTTGCTATGGTTTTTGACTGCCATATTAAAAAGATTCAGGTAATTTTCAGGGTCTTTTTCAAAATTCCCCTTAATATCAGACCTGTCCCTTAAATCGCCAAAATGCAGCGCTCCCGCATTATGACAGAGCCTTGACGGAGCCATCAACATAATGCCGAAAGAAAAATCTTCCGATATATTAAATGCCTCTTTGGTAAAATCCTTTGCCTCCTGAATATTCGAGGGCTCTATTATAGGCATATAGGTGTGCAGGCTATACCATCTGTCATCTTGTTCGTTTGAACTGCTTGGGGCGCCGGGGTCGGAACCTATCGCAAGTACCAAACCCGCTTTAACGCCCGTATAGGACAAAAACTGGGCCGGTTCGCTTGCAACATTAAGCCCGACATTTTTCATAGCGCAAAGCGACCTTATGCCCGACCATGAAGCGCCGATCGCGCCATGAAGCGATATATGTTCATTTAAACTAAATTCCGTATATAAGTTTTCGATATTATTCTTATTTTTATCGAGCGCCGCAATAATTTCAGAGGCCGGAGTCCCGGGATACATGGACGCGTAACCGATTCCTGCTTCCAATGCTCCTCTGGCTATGGCTTCGTTTCCAAGTACTATACCTTTATCGCCCTGTCTTCCACTTATAAATAAATTACCCTTGCTCATATTTAATCATTATTAATCCTGTTAATCCTGCGTGAATATATTCGACTTTTCATTTAATATTTTTATTATAATTCCATCCACATTTAATTCTAAATTCTTTTTTATAAATTCTTCTAAGGTAGATTTTACATTAGATTCGTTGATGAATATAAAGACAGGCTTTTTTTCGGCTTTTATGTAATTAATAATATTTATATCAAGATTATCTCCAAAATAATTTATAATAAACCTGTCAACCCCTATTTTAGAAAGTTTCTTAATTTTCAAAAAATCCGCCGGGGTAGATATGCCTACCACAACCCCAAGATTGAAAAGACTAAAATTATTCACATAATCATTGTCCTTAAGAAGCGGGAAACCTGTTTTTATAATTGAACTTAACCCTAAAACATCTATATCATAGACAGGTTTTGCGGCATAAAATACGGTTTTTAAAGGATGTAAGCCTTCCGATATAATTATATCTTTGAGCCCTAATTGTTCAAGCGTTATTAAATCGGATAAAATGGCAACCCTATTTTTATCCCTCATATTAAAAGCATAAATTATATTAAGATTATTATTATGCCTATTTTTTAAATCATTGCATAATAATAACGCGTTTATTCCAAAATTCTGCTCTATAACGACGGGATAAGAATCTATTGCATCCTCAGCCCCGTTTAATCCAAATTTTTTACCTTTATATTTTATGCCTTCTATAAGCTTGCTTAAATTTTCTTCAAAATCTATATAGTTTTCGCCGGCAGGGGTTTCGATTTGCGGTATTATTTTCATTGTATCGTTGTTGTTATATTAATATCTTATATAGCCTATTTATTATATCTATATAGTATATTTAAATATATATTATTATAAACTTAAATTTTTCGCTTTATTGTTCTGCTATAATCCCTTGGGCTGAATATCCGGCTAAGATTTTCTTCCTCAAAAAACTTAGACATATTTTCATAAGATTTCATGAACACGCATTTGCTCTCCTCTGCAACCTCGCAGTTAATGCCGTTATGCCCTTCGCAAGGACCGTTTAATAATCCCTTGGGGCACAGGGTGACGGTACATACGCCGCCCGTAAAATTAAGCCTGCACTCGTCGCACCCGCCGCATAAGGCATTATATTCTCCGATATGCTCCGTTTGGGCAATATACCTGCTATCGACTCCTGTTACAACCTTTTTACCCGTATATTCGCCTATAGTTTGAACCCCTGTACCGCATGATAATACTAAAATTGCTTCGGTATCCGCAAGTTCGTCCTCCACAAAGCGGATATCTTCCTTTAAAACCCTTTTGTCGCAAGGCTCATCTA